>JBFJXT010000015.1:0-17273 GCA_041623015.1 Thermoplasmatota archaeon
ATGCCCTTGATGCCGGGATTGAAATCCGTCCCAACAAGCAACGCCGCATCCACCAATTGCTCACGAGTCAACTCTGCGCCCCTCAAGCTTTCCTCCAATTCAATGCGCTCGGGAAGAACCGGCACCCAGACTTGTTTTCCAGGCAATTTGCGCCGGCCACTCATGGTGAGATTTCGAAGCAACACCGGCGCACCAAACAAGAGACAATCAAAATCCTGAGAACAGACCGCATCCACCTTGCCCTCGGCGCACAAGTACGACGCTTGCGCCTCACCATCATGGGGCGCATCCACCACGGGGACCCCAAGGGCGCGCAGGAGCGTCTTGGCTTGATCCGCCATCTCCGACGTCATCTTGCTCGTTTGCTGGGCCTTAGAGAAGGCCTTGGCATCATCCCCGGCCTCTGCTGCCTCCGCTTGCTCCACTTTGGCTTGCTCACGGCGCGCATTTCGAGCCGCCAAGGTCTCACGCTTCAAGACATGAGGCTCGCCGTCGAACACAAACACCGGCTTGATGCCCGCCTCGACGATGTTCGCGGTTCGATACAGGCACCCTGCCAAATGACTCGTGATGCGACCCTTTCGATCTTTCAGGGGCGTGCCGTCCGGTTGGCGAATGTTGGACAAGAATTGGTACAAAATATTCCACGCATCAAACGCCACGCGCTTACCGCGAAGAGCCGCCAATTCCGTCTGGTGCTTCACCACCACATCGCCAAGATCGATGCCCACAACGCCGCCAGCCACAACCCCGGCAAGAGGGCTTCGGCGACCCAAAATGATTCAACACGCCCAACGGAAGCATCAAGAGCCGTGGCGAATGGCTTGCCTCGTGGCCGACTTTGGAGCCTGGGCACTGCTTCCCCCCGCGATTGCAATCTTAGCCGCGGTACTGACTCGCCGTGTCTATCAAAGCCTCCTCATGGGCATTCTCGTGGCCGCCATCATGGTTGCCGGTGCAGGTTTCACTGGATCCAACGCGCTGCTGCCGTTTGTGGCCGTTGCAGGCGGCATGTTCCAAACCATTCAGTGGATTATCTACGGCATCGCCACCCCAGGCCACGCGGGTGTCGTCGCCTTCACCCTGTTCCTCGGAGGGTTCGTCGCTGTGATGCAACGGGCCGGTGCCATTCGAGGATTTGGAGAAGCGGCCATGAAGTACGCCCACGACCGCCGCATGGGCCAAGGGATGGCCTGGTTCTTTGGTGCTGCCTTCCTTGCCATTGATGACTACTTCCACGTCATCGCCGCCGGCAGCGTCTTTCGCCCCATCACGGACAAATTGCGCGTTAGCCGCGAGAAACTTGCCTACCTCATCGACAGCACCGCCGCCCCCATGGTCATCATGATGCCCATCAGCACCTGGGTCGGCGTCATCATCGGCATCGTCGCCGGAGTCGCCGCCGTGCAAGACGCAGGCCTCAACGCCTTCAGCCTGTTCCTCTCTGCGATTCCTTACAACTTCTACGCCATTCTCACCGTCATCTTCGTGGGCCTCATCGCATTCTTGCCCATGGAATACGGACCGATGCGCAAGGCCGAACACCGCGCCATGAAAGAAGGCAAACTCCTGGCGGACGGCGCCAAGCCCCTCATGAGCCGAGAAGTGAGCGAAATGGATCTTGCCCTCGGCGCCAAGCCTCTTGCTCGCAACCTGATTCTGCCGATGCTGTTCTTGTTTGCCAGCGCCATCACCACCCTCTACCTCACCGGCAAAGGCATCGAAGGCAACTCCTTTGGCGCCGCCCTTCGAAACAGCAGCTCAGAATTGAGCCTCGCCGTGGCAAGCTTCCTGACCCTCCTGTTCACCATGGTGCTCTACGGCTTGCAAGGGAGCCTCAAGCAGGACGATTACATCGATACGGTCATCACCGGATTCAAAGCGATGGTCCCGGCCCTAGCACTCCTTGCTCTCGCCTGGGCCATTGGACTCGCCGTGGGCCCCACCCAATCCGCCGTCCTCGCTGACGACCCCGACGCCGCAGCCCACCTGGGCGGTGTCGGCCTCGGCGCCTACTTGTCTGCCGCCGTGGAAGGCGCCCAAGACAGCACCAATGCGCTCGTCTCCTGGCTCACCGACGCCTCCAGCCTGCCCCTCTTGGCGTTCCTGCTCTCCGCCGTGATTGCATTTGCCACTGGCACCAGCTTTGGCACCTTCGCCATCATGATTCCGGTCACCCTCACCGTGGCCGCCGCCACCCCCGGCGGAGAATCCTGGTTCGGTGCCGTGCTTGCCAGTACCCTCGGCGGCGCGGTCTTTGGAGACCACTGCTCGCCCATCAGCGACACCACCGTCATGAGCAGCATGGCCGGACAATGCGACCACATCGACCATGTTCGCACCCAATTGCCCTACGCCCTCACCGTGGCCGGCATTGGTTCCACGGGCTACCTCGTGCTTGCATTCACCGAGCAAATCTGGATTGCCTGGGCCGTGAACGCCATTCTGTTGGCCACCGTTGTCATCGTGGCCAGTTTCCTTGGACACGCCGCAGATCGACGCATGGAATTGGTTGAGCAACAGGCCAGCGGGCAACCTGAATCGAGTTAGGGCCTAGGCTTAATCGAGCGCTTCGGAGGCTCACCGCCTATCAGATGAGTGCCAAACGTGGCACTCGCAACGCTCGGCCACCCAGCGCGAAGCTACGCAATCGCCGTAATGGACTGCTCCAAAACTGCTCGGAATTTACTCGCAATGGCCGTAGCCGTGGCGGCGTCCGAAGCCTCCGCCTGAACCCTAAAGATGGGTTCTGTTCCCGATGGTCGCACAAGGACCCAACCGTCTTCGAGGTACGCCTTGACGCCGTCGCGGTCGTCCACGCTCTGCACGCCCTCAATGGCGGCAGCCGCATCCTTGAACCGGGCTAGCACCTCAACCTTGGAGGCCTCAGGCACTTCGAGTTTCTCTTTGACGAGGGCGTACTTGGGAATCTCAGCCACCAGCGCCGAAAACGGCTTACCCGTGGTTGCCAGTAATTCAAGCATGAAGGCCATCGCCATCAAGCCATCTCGGCACACTTGGTGCCGCGTGAACATCAATCCGCCGTTGTCTTCGCCGCCGTACACGGCGCCTTGGCGAAGCATTTCTCGAGCCACCACGGGCGATCCCACAACGGTCCATTCCACGTGGCCGCCGGCAGCCTCCACGATGTCTCGAACGCAACTGCTGCTGCTGACAGCGGTGCAAACGACGCTGCCTTTGTCATGGCGCATCAATTCGTACTTGGCACCCAGCGCCAGGGCCGTGTCACCCCAGACATAATCGCCGCCTTCGGTGATGAACACGGCGCGGTCCGCGTCCCCATCCTGAAGAATTCCCAAGTTGGCGCCGTGCTCCTTGACGGCGGCGATACAGGCCTTGCTGTTTTCGGGAGATGGCTCACTGGGTCGGTCACTGAAGGCGCCGTCCAACTCACAACTCAGGGGGACCACGTCAACGCCGAGGGATTTCATGAGCACCGGTGCCGCAACACATCCTGCGCCACCGCCTGGATCTAGAACCACCTTGAGCTTGGCGTCTTTGATCGCTTGTACATCCACTTGGGCAAGAACGGCGTCCACGTAGTAATGGACAGCATCCTCGGCGGGCAAACTGTGGCCAACGGAGCGCCAATCGGAAACCCGGAATGCCTCGTCAAAGTACAATGCTTCCACTTCTGCTTCTTCGTCCGCGCTGGTTTCCGTGCCGTCGGGGGCAATCAATTTGATGCCGTTGTAGACGGGTGGATTGTGGCTGGCAGTGATGATGGCGCCGGCCGCAAATTGCTTGTCGCGCACATAGAGTTGAATGCCAGGACTGGGGCAGACGCCGAGGTCGACGGTGTTGACGCCGGTGCTTTGGACCCCCGCAATGAATGCCGCCTTCAGAAGGTCCGCGCTCTGCCTGGCATCGGTGCCGATACAGAGTTGATCGCCTGCATTGAGCCAAGTGCCCACCGCTTTTCCAAGGCGCAGCGCGAGGTCTGGCGTCATGGTTTCGCCCACGATGCCACGTACTCCATTGGTCCCAAACATTCGTCCCATGGGACCTGGGAGCCGACCGAAACCCTTGAGCACGCCGGTCGAGAGTCGCCATTGTGGGGGTTCCCAGCCGCGTGTTCGTCGGAATCACAGTCTTTGGGCTCATTGCGAGCCTCGTGACGGTGCCGTATACGCTGCTGGTGTTGACCGGGTACCAACCGCCACCCGAGAGCCCGGTGCCCACCTTCGACAATGCCAGGGATCCGGTGCAAGTGATTTTCTTCGTGCTAGCAAGCCTGTTTAGCGTTGGCTTGACCGTCTTTTCTTGGCGCGGCCTCGTTCGCGGGGCTCGGCAAGATGCAAAAGTGCGAAAGGCTCGGGAAGACGCAGCCAAGGACATCAAGAAGTACGCCCAGCAACGGCGGGGCCCTGGCGGTTTTACCTAAGGGCTCACCCAATTTTACTGGGGGCGGCGGCGCTCCCAAGCGCCGTCACGAAGTTCGCTGTAGATGTCCGCAACGGGGTCTTGGGGGCCCTGACGAATGGGCGTGAGGCCGCGCTCCTTCTCCGAGACACTCCAGAAGTAGCCCCGCATGAGACGACCATCCTTGGTGTACTCCTGGCGGCGCACTTCGAGGATGTTTTCGTCCTGCAAATCGTAGAACACTTGGCGCAAATGCGGGTCCAAGTGGTCATCGTCAAGCTCACTGGCACCCAAGAAGGCCTCTTCAACGACCTTCGACACCGCAAGGGCATCATCTTTGAGCATCCGCATCCGTTCCCGGAGCATGCGGACCAGTCCACTCACAACCACCAATCGTCTTACCTAGAGATTAATAGTTTGGGTTCAATTCCTTTCCGGGTTATATAGGGCCGCCAGGGCGCGTGCGCGCGTTGTAGAAACATCTCCTTCTGCAACCATTTGCGCAGCAACCTCGGCGGCGGCGGTGCCGCTGAGTCCAACTTGCATGGCAAGATTTCGGGCATGGAGCCCCATGTGGCCCCGTTGAATGCCTTCCGTGGACAGGGCACGAAGCGCAGATAGATTCTGAGCCAGGCCCACGGCGGCAACGATGCGGGCCAAGCGTGTTGCGCCGGGGTTTCCAAGAATTTTGAGGCAGACGCGAGCCGTTGGGTGGAGCGCGGTGACGCCTCCGACGGTTCCGAGACTCATGGGCAGGGTAAGCTCCCCGAGGAGGTGGCCATCTTCGATGCGGTAGTCGGTGAGGGCTCGGTATTGGCCTTCACTGGCAGCATAAGCATGGGCACCTGCTTCGATGGCACGCCAGTCGTTTCCCGTGGCGATGACGACTGGGTCGATGCCGTTCATGATGCCCTTGTTGTGGGTGGCGGCGCGGTATGGGTCGGCGATGGCAAAGTCATTGGCGGCTACGATGCCCTCGGCGATGTCCTGTCCCCCAATGGCGTCCACGGGAATTCGGAATGCCGCCGTTGCGAGGCGCTCGGTGGCAAGGTTGCTGAGAATTCGAAGGCCAACGGTGCCGCCGGTGGCAGCCACGATGCGTTCGCTGGCCTGTTCGCAGAGGCTGTTGACGAGATTTGCTCCCATGGCGTCGCGGCAATCCACGTGCAAGTGGACCACCAAGCGATTGTCTGCAAGGGGTCTGGCAAGAATGGCCACCACCCCGCCGCCTCGTTCAACCATGCGAGGGATGGAGTCGTTCAGGGATTCCATCCAAACCGCTGCGTGTTTGGCGACGGCCGAGATGGCGTTGTCCATGTTGGGGACGTCTCGAATCTCGATTTGCCCAATGGTCACGGGGTCCGTGGCTTCCGTTTGAAACCCGCCGCCCATGGCTGCAATTTTGGCACCATTGCACGCCGCAGCGACCACGCTGGATTCCTCGATGGCCATCGGGACCACCACGTCTTCTGCGTCCACCAGGAATCCAACGGCGAGCCCCAGGGGTAAACTGTGGGTGCCCGCGGCGTTTTCGATGAGGCCGTCCGCCGCATCAAGCGATAGCGCTCCGTGAAGTTGCTCCAGTTCAAGATCCGTCAATTTGGCGTGAACGGCAAGGCGCGACAGGCGCTGTTCGAGGGTGAGCCGGTGGAAGCCGGACCAAGTGGGCACGAAGGGCGCAAGCAACTCATGGAACTTGAACGCCTACTAACGGCGATGGCGTATTTTTGTCGCCATCCAAAGGGAGTGAAGGGGCGGAGAACAGGGAGCGAAAATCTAAGCCACGCAAGTGACGGTGGCCCAGACAGTGCAGTATTGCCAGTGGTTTCCGCTCTCAGCGTCCTCACAGGAGGACTGCCTGGTGGCGACGGAGCCGTCTTCTTCGGCACAGTACATGCACTTGGTTTCTACGGGCAAGTCGCAGTCGGTAATCGGGTCAATCCACGCGGAGGATGTTGGAACGAAGCTGACGGCGAGCAAAACGAAGAGCACAGCTGTGGCGCGGAGCATACATGGCGCAGCTTCCTCTCTGCCTTAGGCGTTCGTTGAGGGCACCCAAGTATCGAATATTGGCGAAGGTGAGGGGGAAAACGCTGCACGCGGGGAATTTAGATGACGGGGCAGCGGTTGAGGGCCCAAGCGTTGCAGAATTTCTCCGAGAATCCAGCCCGGCCTTGGTCGCAGAATCGGTAGTCAAAGCCGGTTCCCGGGTTCAGGTAGTACGAGCAGTACGCGCATCGAATTTGCACCACGTCACTGCACTTGGGCGCTGCTTCAGAGTCCGATTCGGATTCCACTGAGAAGTCCTCCAACTCAGTGGCATCAAGCGCTCCTGTTTCAGGAGCGGCAGCGGTGTCGCTGGACGGGATGAAGACGCTTGCAGCGGCGAGCAACAAGACAGGCATGGCGAGAGCAAACAAAGTTCGCATGGCAAAATGAACGGGGGCCAACGCATGGTTTTTGTGCGCTGGTTCCGAGGTATCCAATCATAGATTGAATCGAGCCATCCCGAAAACCCCTTTCACCTCCTCTCAGTGCGACCCGTGTGCCCGTCGTGACCTTCCAGCGTTCAGACCTCCTGCGCCTGATGCGTACGGATGTTGAAATGGACGAATTGACCCGCCGCATGCCGATGATTGGCGGCGACTTGGACAAGGTCGACGGGGAAGCCATCACCATCGAATGGTTCCCGGACCGCCCTGACCTGCTCACGTTGGAAGGCACCGGCCGTGCGTTGCGTGCATTCTGGGGCGTTGAACCCGGATTGCCCACCTACGACGTCAAGAAGGCAACCACCGAACTTCGCGTGGATTCAAGTGTCGCGGAAGTTCGCCCCTACGCGGCCCTGTGCTTTGTTCGCGGCGTGCCATTCGATGACGATTACGTGCAACTCGTGATTGACGCTCAGGAAAAACTGACCCTAGCGCCGGGCCGAAAACGCCGAAAGATTGCCATTGGCGTACACGACGCTGCCGGCATCGAGGGCCCGTTCACCTACACGTGCGTTGGAGCCGACGAGAAGCCGTTCGAACCACTGGCGTGGGAAGGCACCTTGACGCCGGCCCAAATCATGGAGCAGCACCCCAAGGGCCAGGAATACGCCCACTTGCTACCCCCTGGAAAATTCCCAGTGTTCTTGGACGGCGCCGGCGAGGTGCTTTCGTTGCCCCCCGTGATCAATGCCGCCAAAACCACAGTCACCGCATCCACCACAGACCTGTTGCTGGACGTGACCGGCACGGACCGCGCCAGTGTCGCCCGGACCATTGCCCTGCTTGCCACTGGGTTTGCAGAGCGTGGCGGATCCATCGAAGCAGTCACCATTCACGACGCTAGCGGCACCTGGACCAGTCCCGACTTGCGACCCAGCGAACGCAAACTCGACGCTGAGGCCGTGGTGAGGATGCTTGGCAAAGACCTCGATCCAGAGGAAATCGCAGCCAGCCTTGAGCGCATGGGCCACAAGGCCGAAGCATTTGGCAACACCATTCTCGTCAACACCCCCGCATGGCGCTATGACATTCTCCACTCCGTCGACTTGATGGAAGATGTCGCCATTGGCCATGGATTTGAAAACTTCCAAGGCGAACAACCTGAGAATCTCACCTGGGGCAAGCCACACCCCGCACAAGAACCCGAGGCCCGGGCACGAACGGCACTGCTTGGCCAAGGCTGGTCTGAAGCCCGAACCTTGACGCTGAGTGGCCCCGAGGAGCAATGGACCCATTGGGGCGAATCGCCAGCCGCCTGTGTCACTGTGCGCAACGCCGTCCTGGAAGACCGCACGGTTCTGCGGCAAAAAATCGTCCCAGGATTGCTTCAGGTGCTTGCCGCCAACCGCCACCGCCCCCTCCCGCAGCGCATCTTCGAAGTGGGTCAAGTGGTGCTCGAAGACGAGGACGGCGCGTGGCGAAACCGCATGCACGTTGGCGCCGTGGAACAAGCTGCAAAAACCGGATTCAGCAACATTAAGGCACTCGTCTTGGCCTTCATCTCAGATCTAGGCATCAACGCAACCCTTGAACCAGCCACTCCCGCAGGCTTCATCAAAGGCCGCGCCGGCGCCATTCTCGTTGATGGCAAACAGGTTGGCCACTTTGGCGAGCTGCACCCGGACACCATCATCGCCTTTGGTCTTGGGGCGGCAACGGTTGCTTTCGAGTTGAGTCTCGAATGAGCGCCTCCATCCCAACTCGCGACCTCGTGGCTGCCCTAGATGCAGAATTACGCTCGGCTGAGTTCTCCGATGGCCAGCATAATGGCTTGCAAATCGAAGGGACTGCTGAGATACGCAAAGTTGCCACCGCCGTCAGTGTGAGCCGAGAATCGATTGACGCCGCCATCGCCTGGGGCGCCGACGCCTTGCTGACACACCATGGATTGCTCTGGAAGAACCAGCCCCTCCATGTTCAAGGAGTTCGCCGGGACCGCTTGGCCAAGCTCCTGGAGGCGGACCTGAATCTCATAACCTACCACCTGCCTCTCGATGCGCACCCACACATTGGCAACAATGCAGCACTTGCTGCAGCGGCCGGTTGCATCGATACGGAGCCTGCCTTTGCCTACAAGGGGCCCGCCATTGGCTCTGTTGGGTTGCTGCCGGAGCCCCAAGAATTTGAGGGCTGGGTTGCAGGGTTCGAACGGGCCCTTCGCGCAGGATCCCCCTCCAATACGGGCCCTTTCCAAGTGTGGCCCTTTGGTAAACAGACCATTGAGTCCATCGGATTCGTCAGTGGCGCCGCCCCCTACCAAGTGCAGGACGCAATTGACATGGGGCTGGATGCTTACGTCACCGGCGAAGCTACCGAAGGGGTCTACCACTTAGCCAAAGAAGCCGGCATTCACTTCATCGCCGGCGGCCATGACTTAACCGAGCGAGGCGGCATTCAGCGCCTTGGCGCCTGGGTTCAGGAACAATTTGGTGTTGAGCATCAATTCCTGGACATTGAAACCCGCGCGTAAGCGATTGACGTGATTGCCTCAATGCGAGACAGCCCCGGCATGGTCCGCATCCCTTGAGCCTAGAGGCACCCTCGCCCTAGCGCCCCAACGGCACAGGTGCCACCGTTCAATAGACGCGCCGCCCAAAGGGATGCTGATGGAGAATGCCTCAGGAGCTCAATTTGAAAATTACACACCTCCAGGGATTCCAGTCAACGAAGAAAGCAGGCTCAAAGAACTACTATCCTTGAAACTGTTGGACACCGCACCAAGTCCAGGGCTCGACAGTGTTACCCGGGCCGCAACGCAACTGTTTGGCACCCAGATTTCCCTCTTGACCCTAGTTGATGAACATCGACAGTGGTTCAAATCTAGGCAAGGCCTCAACGTGGCCCAAACCCCCCGTGAGCAGTCGTTCTGCGGCCACGCCATTATACATCCAGATGAAGCGTTCATCGTTGAAGACACACACCTTGATACGAGATTTGCCAAAAACCCCCTTGTGACGGGCAACCCCTTCATTCGATCCTATGCAGGCATGCCGGTTCGGGGGCCCGGCGGCTCCGCGCTCGGCACATTATGCATCATAGATCCAAAGCCCCGAAAATTCTCGGAGCACGACATTCGGCTCTTGGAAGGGTTGGTACGCTGGGCAGAAATGGAAATTCTGCTGGAAGTCACCGGCTTTGATACCCCTCGAGACTTGTTCGGCATTGCAGCCGTAGACGATCCATCAAAAATCAACCGGGCCCGGTTCTGGAATCTAGCCTCCGACATGCTCTGCATCGCCAACACGGACGGCTTCTTCTTGGATGTCAATGGCCAATTTACCAAAGTGCTTGGACATAGCCGAGAAGCGCTGCTCAAGGAGTCCTTCATGTACTGGATTCACCCTGATGATGTGGAGCCCACCATTTTAGAAGTTGACAAATTGAAATCAGGAATTCCAACGGTTGCCTTTCGAAACCGCTACCGCACCAAGGACAACAGCTACTGCTGGTTGGACTGGAACGCGACACCGGTAGATGGCTTGCTCTACGCCACCGCACGTGATGTGACGCTCCAGATTGAAATGGAAGAACTGAAGCGCCGCCAGAAGATTCAATTGGAAGCCAAAAACAAGATTCTCACAGAATTTGGAAATTTGGTCGCCCATGACTTGCGGGAGCCCCTGCGCTCTGCGTCCACCCAATTGGACCGTGTCCAAGAAGCCAATCAAGACGTGGACCTTGAGAAAGTGAGAAAATCGCTCACTCGGATGTCCGAGATGCTTGAAGGGTTCCGCGATGTGGCACGCAATCAATCGGATAGCGACCAGGTACTAACGGACTTGAACGAGGTGATGCAGGATAGCATCAATGGGCTTCAGGCCGCCATAGAAGAATCGGGGGCAGACATCGAAGTTGCAGGCCTCCCCACCATCCGAGGCAGTCCGGCACAACTGCACTCACTTTTTCAAAATCTCTTGCATAACGCCATCAAATATGGAGGTGAGCCGCCTAAAATCCGCGTCTGGAAGAGAAACGCGGAGCAGGGCGTCGAAATTATTGTTCATGACAACGGCGGCGGCATCCCGGAGTCCTTCCGTGAGCGTATTTTTGATCCATTCCAACGAGGTGAATTGCATGGGCAGCCCGGTGGGCTCGGCATGGGTTTGTTTGCGGCACAAGTCATCGCCAGCCACCACGGAGGATCCATTCGCATCGAGGACGGATACCCCCACGGAACCGATTTCGTTGTCTTACTGGAGGACACATGATTTTCGTCATAGAAGACAACCCAGATGATCGGGAAACCCTAGAGGAACTCATTGACTCAGAGTTGCACTGCTATCCGTCAGGTGAGGTAGCCTTGGAGCGGTTGAAGGACGTGGACTTGGCAAAGGTTGACTTGATTATTTGCGATCAGCGCTTGCCTGGGCTCACGGGATTGGAGACCATTGCAAAAATTCGCGCCATGCCTCACGGGGAAAGCGCCCGAACAGTGATGCTCACGTCAGCGAGTCGAGACACGTTGGAAACCATGGTTACCGATCTAGGCGTTCTGGATGTGCTCCACAAGCCCGAGACATTGGCCGAGTGGCGCGATGTAACGGATCGTCTGAAGGAGTTGCGGAGGCAAGTCGAATGACGGAACGCATTCTGATTGTTGATGATTCATCCGACGATGTGGAATGGGCCAAGAAGCAAATTCAGGAATTTGAAGGCCTCGACGCCACAGTTGAGAATGTAGCAACCCTCCGGGACGCGCTCAAGACTCTGCCTCTCGGGTGGGACGCCATATTGTTAGACCTGGGGTTGCCGGATTCCGATGGCCTCGATACTGCACACGCTTTGCTCAAGCAGACGGATACGCCCATCATCATTTACAGCGTCAGTGGCGCCAATGACATGGTCCGAACTGCCCTTCAGCAAGGCTGTTACGATTACGTCATCAAGGGAAACCCTCGTTCAACCTCAGTTGGGCGGGCCATTTACTATGCCATTCACCGCAGCCAGCATCTTCGCAAATTGAGCAAACAACAAGGCATCTTGCAAGAAACCCTCGCCGCCCTCATAGGCCGCGTGGCACGGGCACCGTCACCATCGGAAGTCAAACTCTGGGAACAAGCTCCCGTTGCCTCACTGCTCTTTGACGAGGAAGGCACATTGGTAAGAGCGACGGGTGAAGCCAATCGCATCATGGATGCCGAAAAACTCTCCTTGAAAATTTCCGACATGCACGCGGTTCGCCAACGTCTGAACAAGGGTCGATCCGTAGTTCACCCTGTCAGGCCCGGCTCTTGGGATGTCTTGCTGTTTCCGCACCAAAACGAAACCCCACACACCGTTGGGTTGCTGCTTCCACATATTCCCTTAGTGCGTGCCCAATCAGGAGACGAAACCATTCGCCAGGCGATGCACCATTTCAGGACCCCCATGACTCCAATCATGCTTGACCTTGGATCACTGGAACAAATGGTGGGGAGCATTCCACAAGAAGCCATATCGCCCCTGCAGAGAATCCGCCGCAATACGGAACGCATGCGCAGATTCAGTGAGCAATTTGTGGATGCCCTTGCCCTTGAAGATGGCAGCATCAATGTGCACAAGGAGGAATTCGATTTGGCTCCGGTCCTGCATCGATGTCTTGAGCGCCATCCTGTGGCCCACCAACATGTTCCTGGATCCATCCCCGCCATTGGAGATGTCAACCGCATCGAAGACGCCGTCAATATGATGCTCTGTCATGCTGGACCCGAGTCAACGCTTGAAGTGCGATTGGAGGATGACACGCTGGCCGTGGATGTGGTATCCCCCAATTGGGACGGGCCCGCGCCAGAGACCCTTCTCGTTCCCTTCCAAGTGGAGATGGGTGCGTCGGATCCCGGCGGACTGGGGTTGCATAATGCGCAAATGATGGCGCGAATGATTGGCGGCGACTTCAAGGTCAACATGCAAGGCAAGGACCTCTGCTTTGACCTCGTCCTGCAAAAGGCGGTGCCCGCCGAAAGCTCACGAAAAGAAGTCAGACACTCAGCCCACCCCTGATGCGCCTGGATTTCGTGACCCCGTCCGGGTGTGCTATTGCAGGACCTCGACGATGCGTTGCGCCGTCTGTTTGCTGATTCCAGGAACCCGCGATAAATCGTCCGCACTTGCGGCCCGAAGACCGGCGAGTCCGCCAAATGCTTGCATCAATTCGGCTCGACGCTTGGCGCCGATGCCCGGCACCGCATCGAGTGGGCCAGAGACAACGCTGGCGACCGCTTTTTTGCGCACTTGCGTGATGCCAAATCGGTGTGATTCGTCCCGCACCCTTTGAAGCAATTGTAGCCCCGGATCGTCACGGCGCAGGCGGATGGGATGGAGGCGTTTTGGCATGAACACCTCTTCTTCTTGCTTGGCCAAGCTGCACACAGCCACATTGCCGGCGCCCTGCTCTGCCATAGCCCGCCTAGCTGCGGACAATTGGCCCGGCCCACCATCGATGAGCACAAGGTCCGGGTAGGGCTCTTCTCGCTCGTTGAGGCCCCTGAATCGCCGTCCCACTGCTTCCGCCATGCTGGCAAAGTCGTCCACTTCCCGGCCGGTGCCGTATTTTCGTGGCGTCTGCCCCTTCGCGATGGCATCTTCGCCCACGGTTTTCATGCCGAAGGTTCGGTATCCAGATTTGTCCGGTTCTCCATCCACAAACCGCACCATGGCGGCTCGTGTGTGGTGGCCTGCTTGATGGCTGATGTCGTAGCCTTCGATGATGCGAGGCAGGTCTGGCAGCCCAAGGGCCACTTGTAGTGCCTCAACGGCTCCCATGCCTCGACGCTGACGGCGCAGAGTCTCTTCTTCCAGCCGCAATCTTGCATTGGTGCCGGCCACGTCCAGCCAGCGCACCTTGTCGCCCCTCTGGGGCACTTCAACGGCCACAGCCCGGCCACTCAAAGATCGCAAATCCAATTCCAATCGTGGCGCTTCGTCGTCCGCAAGAATTGCCGCCACATACCGAGGCACAGGCCGATCCGTGTAGTGTCCCCGCAGGAAATCTGCAAGTGCCTCCTCGGCGGTTTCGTTGGCAACGTGGACAGTGAATAGGCTCTGCCCAACGATTTTGCCTTCCCGCTGGTGCAACAAGCTGACCACGCCCAAGTCGCCTCGCGCCTCAATGGCAGCCACATCACGGTCTTGGAGCCGATCTTGAACCATGTGCTGCTTTTCCAGGACCCCTTCTAGCCCACGCAATTGATCACGCAGCCGGGCAGCGTCTTCGAATCGATGGTCCAGTGCAGCTTGTTCCATGTCCGCTTTGACGCGCCGTAGAAGATTCTTGCTTCGCCCCTTCAAAACGTCCTTGATTTCTGCCACCACCGCCGCATATTCGTCGGGCGTGCAGGCGTCAATGCATGGAGCGATACATTTGCCGATGTCGTAGTACAGGCACTTTTGGTTGGGGACCGTCTTGCAGCGGCGCAGAGGAAACAAGTCATTCAAGACCTGCATCACATGATACGCGCCGTAACCATCGGGAAAGGGGCCGAAGTATGTGGCGCCGTCGTCGAGGCGTCGATGGGTTTTGAGGAGCCGCGGCCACGCTCCGTGCGTGAGTTTGAGGTAGGGGTAGTGCTTGTCATCCGTGAGGCGGACATTGTAGCGCGGCTTATGTCGCTTGATGAGCGTCTGCTCCAGCAACAACGCTTCCTTGTTGGTGCCCACGGCAATGAACGAGATGTCCTTGGCGTGCTCCATCATCTCCGGCTTATGCGAGCCGTCAACGATGTATTGCATGGTGCGGGCGCGCAAATCCTTCGCCTTGCCCACATACAATACGCCCCCATCTTCTGCCAACCACTGGTAGACCCCCGGCGAGCGGGGCAGGCGGGCGACACGGTCGCGCAAGGAGTCCACGAGTGCCCTTCAGCGCTGCGCCAAGAAGACGGTTCCTGCATGAGTCAGACAGTTTGAATTTCAGGGAAATCAATATCAAAGAAATATCTCATTCCGAGAAAGTGGACTCCAGGAAGTGTTTGCGTTGTTGGCAGATTGTTCACGCAACGGGAATTCAGTGCCCCCAATGCGGCAGCTCCCTGCCCCCTACACAAACCGAATCGGCACTCACGGATTGGCCACACGCAGAACCATGGCCCCAAACCACCCCGTGGCCCCACTCCGAATCCGCACAGACCCCGCAACCACAACCCCAGAGAAAAACCGCCGCGCCTTCCCAGAAATCGGTTCGCAAAGCCGCTTCCGATGTGCCCAAGGAATCAAAAGAAAGCAATTGGGGAACCTCCATCGGCGCATTCCTGCTTCTCATGCTCGTCATTCGGGCCGCCCCTGAGATGGTGGATTGGTTCTCGGATGATCCGCCTGCACCGAACTTCCGCACTCCTTCGTCCATTGATCGAAACCAATTCACCCTCCCTCAAACTCCCGAAGGCACTTCCTCCACAACGACCGCGGCAGAGCCAAGCCGAGCGCCACCCGAAGATGCAAGCACAGAACGGCGACATTTTTCGTGGTCCTATGGTGGATACGATTGGACGTGGGACCTGTCCTTGCCACAAACTCTGTACGACTATTACGGACAACGCGATTTCCTCTATGACGGCCCCAACCACGCCTATGACGTCTACGTCCTGACCACCGTAGACGACCCCTACCTCATGAGCATCGCTGACGAATTGACCCGCCTTGCAGACAACCAAGGCTGGAACGACTACGACCGAGTCGGCCTCGCCTTGGCCTTCGTACAATCTCTCGATTACACGCCCGACGACGTAACCACAGGGTACGATGAGTTTCCCAAATACCCCATCGAAACGCTCTGGGACCACGGCGGGGATTGCGAAGATTCCAGCATTTTGTTTGCGAGCATCGTGCAACAAATGGGCTTCGGCGCAGTGATGTTTGGAATCTTCGACCACCCCAACCCCCACATGGCAGTGGGAGTCGCCGCCGACAATAGCAAGGGACGCTACGGCGGAATTGAGTACGACAACCGATTCTATGCCTACGCCGAGACCACCGGGAGTGGATTTGATTTGGGCACCGTGCCGGACGCGTACAAGGGCGTCACGCCAAAGGTGTTCCATTTGCAAGATCGTACTTTCTTTGGAATAAACGATTGGTCCGTGGAAGATGAAGGCATCTCGGCCAAAGTCGTCTGGTCCGCCATCAATTACGGATCCCTTGCAGGCTCAGGGTACGAATTGACGGCGTACATGATGGACGGTGAACGCGTCACAGACCGCTGGACTTGTACCCTGCCCCGCGTCGAACCCGAGATGGGATACCGCTGTGAGGCCAACTTGAAATGGCCCTCTTACGGAACGGCAGAGGTGCGGTTTTACGTGGTCAAGGATAATGTAGCGGTAGCCAGCGCCTCCAGTGATGAGTAAACTCAGCTCCAATTCGGAAGTTTCATCCGTCAGGAAAAAAGAAATCTTCCCATGGAGTTCCAAGTGTCTCAGGCACTCATTGGCGGCATCATCTCGCTGCTCATCACCGCATTTTTTGTGCATATGGCCGCCAAAATCGTCGTCGGTAAGGGTCGATTTTTGCAAGCGATTGTGGTGGCATTCCTTGGAAACATCCTCTCCGGCCTGGTGTTGCTTGGCGCTGGCTTGGGCTTGCTTGGCGTGTTTCTGGCGCTGGCGGCCTGGGCGCTCGTTGCGGCGGTGGTCTACCGTGAGCGCTGGCTCGCGGGGGCAGGCATCGGGTTCGTTGCCTGGATTCTGTGGATTGCCGTGCAATTCTTGGTCAGTTTCGTTCGGGCGGCCTTGGCAAATTAAGGCTGAAGCAATTCGTCCACTTGGACCCGAGCAGCTTTGGCGCGGCTGAAGTCAAATTGGAATTCCATGCACAGGTGCTCGATGCCATACAGCATCTCCACTTCGCGAAGGAGCCCTTCTAGGGCTTGCATGAAGTAATCGGCATCTTGGCCTTGGGTGAGGATGTGCTCATGGAAATCCAATCCAAGCACGTTGTCGCCTTCTAGGGTCGCCTGGGAGTGGTCGCAAAAGTTTTGCTGCATCTTCTCCGTAAGTAAATTTAACCCACCTTGAGGGACGGTTTGAGATGTGGTAACCTCAACAAAATATCCGATACCATCAATGAAAGGGTTCGACTGGATGACCTGAAACATCTCGTCGATCGTGGCTACCATGGTTGATGCGAACCATCAGCAGCGGCGACATAAGCCTTTAGTCAATCACCTTACGCAATCACGGAACCAACAGAGACAGTATCACCAATTGTTGCCCAATACCTGCCAGTGAGTCTTGTTGAGGTTCAGTCGCAAATCGGGCCGATCTGAGCCCCAAACAGAGCCCTGCGACCCCCTGAAAGGGGCTCCGCTGGAAAAACCAAAAAGAACCGGGGGAAAACGAAAAGCCGCTGGCGTGAATTGAACACGCGACCTGCTCCTTACCAAGGAGCCGCTATACCTCTAAGCCACAGCGGCGGCGGGTGATGCAG
>JBFJXT010000016.1:0-16688 GCA_041623015.1 Thermoplasmatota archaeon
CCATCGCTTGGTGCTGGGCTGCTTCGGCGTCGGCAAGCGCTTGCATTGCCTCGTCCACCTTGGCACGGTCGGTGTTCTGGAAGCCGCTGCCCTTCTTGCGGGCGTGCATCGAACCGCCCACCATGGCGCCGCTGGCTTCGAACATTTCGCCTTGTAGACTGACCATGCGCACGCCGCCCATGAGGCTGCGGCCGGCGTTCATGTTCTGCACCACGAGGGTGTCGCCAAAGACATTCCAGAAGGCATTCTGGAACCGGGGATTGTATTCCACGAGGTCCAAGGCAAAGCCGAGGCAGCCTTGTTGTTTGACCTTCATGAGGGCCTGCCCCCGAGGGCGGCCCGGTACGAGTTTGTTGAGGGGGAGGAGCTTGGCGCGGCCGCTCTTGTTGCGCTTGATTAGCTCAATGCACTGGGCGGCAACACTGTCGTCTTCCACGACGATCGCTTGGAGGCTGGCACCGGCTGCGGTTTCCAATGCCATTTGGTATTCTTCAGACACCGATGCGAGTTCAGCCACGGTGCCGACGATGCCACGGATTTGACCAGAGTCACGAGCGGCGAGAATGTCATCTACGGCGCGACCGGCACCACCGAAGCGGGCAGCGGCGTCTTGTTTGGCTTGCAGTTCAGCTAGCTCACGTTGCAAGCGGCGAATGCGGTTTTCGATGTCCTCGTTTTGTTGAGAGAACTCAGCGTGGGCCTTGCGAAGCTCGAAGAGACGTCGCTCCACTTCTTTGCGCTGCTTGCCGGAGCCATCGGTTGTCTTGCGCAGCTCTTCCACTTGCCAGAGGGTTTCCTTGGCGTCTTGGGCGCTGGTATCCAGCTCCGTTTGAGCGTCTTGGATGCGGCGGGACGTGGATTCTTGCTTTTCCAGGAGCAATTCTTGGTGGAGGCGCAATTTGTGCAACTCCGATTGCTTCTGGTCATGTTCTTGCTTCAGGCGACCAAGCTCTTGCTTGAGCTCCATTGCACCCGAGTTGGATTGTGAAAGGGTCTCTTGGACCGACTCGAATTCAGCCTTGGCTGTAGCCAGTTCTGAGGATTTCTGGGTGTGCTCGGCGGCGCACTCGGCTTCGAGCTTGGAGGTCTTTTCCAGTTCCTTGCCGACCCGGCGCAGGTCCTCGCGCATCGGAACCACTTCCTCGCGGGCATCCACCAGTTCTTGCTTGGCAAAGGCGATTTTCTCCTCAAGGCGGACCATGCGGTCGCGGGCTTCCTTGATTTGGGCTTGAAGTTGTTCTACTTCCTCGCCGCCTTCCGCACGAATCTGCTGTTCGAGTTCTGCAAAGGTGGCTTGTTCTTCGCGGAACTTGCCCTCGAATTCGCGCAGCTTCACTTCGTGCTCGGCGCGTTCGGCTGTGAATCGCTCCAATTGGCGCTGCACATCGGCGATTTGCGCCTGCAAGTCTTCCTTGCGGCGGTACGCCATGAGCGCCTTGGTTTCTTGCACCTGAGCGTGCAGATCCTTGTACTTCTGAGCCGCTTCCTTTTCGCGCTCAAGTTGCTTGAGGCTGCGGCCAATTTCATCCAGCACAATGCCGATGCGTTCGAGGTTTTCCTCCACTTCGCCGCGGCGCTTGGCGGCGGTGTCGATGTCCTTGTCGAATGCAGTGACGCCGGCCATGTCGTCGAGTACCTTACGGCGCTCTACGTTGCTCATTTGGCAGATGTGCAGCACGTCACCCTGCTGGGTGATGTTGTAACCGTCCGCCGAGATGCGGGCGTGTTGGAGAAGGTCGACGAATTCGCGCTTCTTGCTGGCGCGATCGTTGACGTAGAAATTGCTGGCGTACGCATCCGGGTCGTCCTTGCGGGGCGTGCGGCGAACCTTGCGGGTCAACGTCACTTCGTCCGCGTCGAACGGCATGGTGCGGTCGCGATTGTCGAATACGAGACTGACCAAGCAATAACTGGCGGCCTTGCCGGCGGCGGCGCCGTTGAAGATCAAATCTGTCAAGCGGCCGGCACGAATCGCACGAGGCGAATTGGGTCCGAGAACAAACAAAATGGCGTCGCCAATGTTTGATTTTCCAGAGCCGTTAGGACCCGTAATGGCTGTGAAGCCGGGCTCAAACGGGACGGTGAGCTTCCGCCCGAAGCTCTTGAAATTCTCCATGTGGACCTGCATCAGATGCATTACGTCACCGAGTCGATAGGCTGCGCTGGACTGACCGCTGCCCCCCTAGGGGAGGCTTCGCCCAGACTGTGCATCCCTATCCCGGCTCTCTAGTGGCTGCACCTCGTTTAAGTGTACCGAGTCGCGCCTTCTGTTGACAGCGGGAAATGGCGACCCATTCAAGGGTTCATGGACTGGGGGAGGTTGAGGACAACTTCGAGCCCTTGTCCGGGTCCAGAGCAGTGCACTTCCAAGGAGCCTCCAATGCGAGACACGACGCTGTGGGCATAGAGGAGGCCGGCTCGAAGCGCTTGTCCCCCGTCGTCATGCTCGGTGACCGATTGGGTGGTATCAAGCAAGTGCTGGGCGGTGCTTGGATCCATCACCGGATCTTGATCTTGGATGCTCAATTCGGCGTGATCGCCGACGGCCCGGGCGCGGACCCACACTTGGCCGCCACTGGAGGTGACTTTGATGGCGTGATCCACGAGCATCAGCATCACTTGCACCAACGCCCTCGGCATCACTTCTACCATGATGGCATCGTCTGGGCGGTCGATGCGCAATCGAATGCCACTGGCAAGGCATCGGTCGCGGAAGGGCGGCACCGCCTCATCTAGGAGGGTGCGAATGTCCACGAGGCGTGGCATTTCGTCGTTGCGCTCGAGGCCCTGGAGTTGCCCAAGCAAGTTTTCTTGCAGGTTCCACCAGCGATTGACGTTGCGCTGGATTCGCTCCAGGGCCACATCTTGCTTCTTGGTAATCTTACCAAGGCCACCGCTTCGAAGCAAGTGCAATTGCAAGTTGATGGGTGTGATGGGACCATGGAATTCTTGCAGTGCCCCGTGGAGCAAATGGCTCCGATCTTGGGCCACGGCGAGGGCTCGCTTGAGATCCATGCTGGTGGTGGACAATCGCTCGCTCAAGTGCGTGGCCTGGTCTTCCCCGGTTCGCTCTTGGTGCGTCAGCAAGACAAATTGCTCGTCTTCAAGGGTCACGCTTCGTGCGTGGGCGATCCATGTGGCTTGTTTGTCCGTGTCGTCAATGAGGTATGGCGCCCTTTGGGGCGAGCCATCCAACAGGGCTTGGCGAATAATGGCCGCCACCGCTTGCCCCGCATCGTGTGCAAATCCTTTGCCGAGGTCCAAATCTTTGAGGTGGTCCTGGCCAGGCTCATCTCGTGTGCTGATGAGGCCCGCAGGAGTTGCAGCGGCCTCCCATGCGGGGTTGATGGCGGCAAAAGTACCATCGCGCCGCAAGAGGGCTGCGGGAATTGGAATCGCATCAAGCAATTGCCTAGCGTAGGCAGGTGCGGTTGATTCCGATGAGGAGGATCGGCGCCCCCCGCCACGCACGGGTCGGACCGGCATAGGTGAGTGTCGTGGGCTGGAACAGATGAGGCCACCGCTGAGGGGGCCGAAGGCCCTTGCCCTTGGGCCCCTTGCCACTTAAGTCGCCGGCCCGGTGCGCCGGCGTGGCCGTCACTGAATTCTTTGGTCCCTTCGCGCATATCCCTGGCCGGTTCGAATGCTGCCGAATTCGCAGCCCGACGCATGGGGTTTTTGATTGCTTCATTGTCCTTGGAGAAAGTACGTCGGTGCCGGCGACGGTCTATGTTCGCTGCGACCAAGGTGCGTCCTTCATGGCCGAGCGGTACCCCGAGTGCGCAACGATTCGCGTTAAGCCAGAGGAATTGCGCATCTCTGAGTCGTCTGATGGCCTCACGGTGTCTTCGACGCTGAAGGCAAAGGAGGGCCCGCTTCAATCAGCGACCCTTACATTCTCGGCCGAGGCCGGTATTCCAAAGGAAGTGCCCTACGGCGGAACGGGCCAGCCTGTGTGGGGAGGCCGATTCTCTTGCGTCGGCGTGGACTTGAATCTACCCGCCACGGTGTCTGGACTCGTGTCAATGGCCGATGGCGGCACCGTGGACCTCACCGACGCCGAGGGCATTGTCACCTGTGGCAGTTACGGCACCATTGCGCCACTAGCTTAGGCATCTGCTGCAAGCCATGCACCCATGTCCGGGCCGGCAGGGACGATTCGGAACGGGTTGAGGCTGCTGTGAGATTCGTAGTAATGGTGGCGGATGTGGAACATGTTGACAGTTTCCGCAACCCCCGGCAAGTGGTAGAACCGGCGCACATAGGCACTCAGGTTGGGATAGTCTGAGATTTGCTTGCGGTCGCACTTGAAGTGGGTGTGATAGACCGGGTCGAAGCGAATCAAGGTTGGCCACAGGCACACGTCTGCTTCCGTCAGGACGCCTTTCCCGTCGTCCCCGTCGCCGCATAACCAGTTTCGCCCTTCAAGGTGGGATTCAAGGGCATCGAGTCGATCAAACAACACGGGCCACGCAGCGTCGTATGCCTCTTGGCTGCGGGCAAATCCGCACTTGTAAACGCCATTATTGACGGATTCGTAATTGGCATCAATCATCGCATCGACTTCCGCTACTAGGTCCGCCGGAAGCAGGGTTTTTCCGGTGCCGAGCGCCGGCGCCAAGGATGCATCAAACATGCGAACAATCTCGCGGCTCTCGTTGTTGACGATGGTATCATGTTGTTTGTCCCACAAGACGGGCACGGTACCAATGCCCGGAAATTCTGGGTTTGCACGCTTGTAGGTGTCTTGCAAGGATGCGGCGCCATGGAGGTGGTCTGCGCTGGCCCCAGGTTCTTTGGGATTGAACACCCAACTGCCGTCATTTTGCATGCGCCAATCCACCACATCCACAGAAACGGCATCCTCGAGTCCGAGCAAAGTTCGCGCGAGGAGAGTTCGGTGGGCCCAGGGGCAAGCCCAGGACACGTACAGATGGTAGCGACCGGATTCCGGCGAGAATGGGCCTGGAGATGCGATGTGGTCTCGAAATTCCGAGGATTTGCGCACGAAGGCCCCTCTGCGCTTTGAGTCGGCCATCCAGGGCGCCGGTTCTGCCATGGACGCCAAGATTGCAGCAGCGTGTTTCAATCATCGCCTGTGTGCGGCCCTTGCACCTCTTGTTTCCTGGCGCAGCAAGCGAGCCGAGGCCCTGTGGTGGTTGGTCGGCGACTCGCTTGCTGCGGTCCGAGACTTTCGCGAGGCCGCTGGAATCGAGGATTCTTTTGGCCATTGTGTCAGGGCAATAGTCTCGGCCATGAATAGCTCGGCCACCAAACGAACTCCTCTTTAGGTATAGACTTAATGTGTTGCCCGCCCCAAGTGTCTATAATCATTGATTTTATTTATTATTTGACAATGATTTTCCGGGCTTCAATATTAGTGCTACTTTGGGCCGATGATGCTCTAGAATGCCAATTGACAATGAAAAAGCAATCAGAGCCCCGCTGCAAACCGTTCAGAATTCCAGGTTGCCTCAATGTACCTCAGGAATAGCAAGCACCCGAATTGCACCCTCATAGTCCGCCAATTCGGATTGCATTTGTGCAGAATCCCAATCCAACCAATCCGCCATGCGCCTGGCCACCGCCCGAGCCGTTCGCACATTCCCATCGGCTGCAAGACCCAAGTCGGTTCGACGCAGCATTACATCGGCCACGGTTTTTGCCTGCTCTTCATGGACCGCGTAGAAGATGTTTGCCCAAAGGTGGGGCCGGCCTTTTTGCACGCGCTTGAGCAGAGCCGAATCATGACCACATTCTAGCACCTGTCGCCAGCGCGCCCCATAGGTGTCTACGAGGTGCTGAGCAATGCTTGTGTGGATGCCAAATTCCTGTTGCGCCGCCATGACCGCCGAGGCCCGAAACTCGGCCCAGGGAATTAGGGGACCCCCCGGCAAACTTCGATCCCGGGTCGGGTGAAGGCGAGCATCCTTGGACCGCCCTAAGTGCTTGCAGACCACCGATACCGCCTCTTCTGCCAAGTGCCTGTAGGTGGTGATTTTTCCCCCTTGCACGCTCCACAAACCCTTGGCGCCATCCCGGGCGTGATCGTGCAAAACATGCCGGCGCGTCACGTGGCCTTCCGGGCGATCGGATTCATGCACCAGGGGACGCACGCCCGCATATGTGTAAACCACATCAAGCGGCACTTCCGGGAAATACTCTCGAGCGGCCTCAAGCAGATATTCCACGTCCTCTGCGGTGGCGGCTGCGTCGCCGGAGTCTCCTTCGTAATCCGTGTCCGTGGTCCCCACGAGTGTGTGTTCTTTCCACGGAATGAAGAAGAAGGTTCGACCGTCTTGGGCGGCGCGCACAATCAAGGCATCGTCCAAAAATCGTGGCAGAACTAAGTGAACGCCCTTGGTCTTGCGGATCAAGGGCCCGTGTTGTTCTTGGACGCCCCGCGACAGGACCTCGTCTACCCAGGTCCCGGTTGCATTCAGCACCGCCGAGGCGCGCACCGATGACTGGGCGCCATCAGGACCCCGCAATTCAGCCCCGACGCAGACGCCATCTTCAACGAGGAGGCGAACCACTTCCGTGTGGTTGCGGCAGTCGGCGCCTTCTCGCTTGGCATCCCAAACCAATTCCGCAACGAGGCGTTCAACGCTGCGAATTTGCGCATCAAAGTAGGTGGCGGCACCGTCGAGTCCTTCGGGATTCAATTGGGGAATCGCCTGCAAGCACTCTTCGCGATTCAAATGGTCCCGCTGAGGCACCGATTTTCCATAGCTGAGCATGTCATAGACGAACAAGCCGGCGCGCACCGTGTGTCGATTGGCAATATGGGGGTAGAGCGGATACAGGAAGCGCAGCGGCCGCACCAAGTGGGGCGCGTGTTGAAGCATCAGTTCCCGATCTTGAAGCGCCTCGTGCACAAGGCCCAATTCCAATTGTTCCAGGTACCGTAAGCCACCGTGGGCAAGCATGCTGGATTTGGATGACGTTCCCCAGCCCCAGTCATTTTTCTCAACAAGCACCACGGATAAGCCGCGAATGGCCGCATCGAGCGCGATGCCAGCGCCATTGATGCCGCCACCGATGACCAAGAGGTCTACTGGAGCTTTGGAGTCATTCGAGGGAGGGGCCATGTCAGGCGCCGGCCATCCGGGCCAGGTCTCGAAGGGCACCCACGAGGCGCGCTAGGTCACTCGGGGCGAGGTCAGCGGGAATTGGCAAAGCAGGGAACTTGGATTTTGGGTCAAACGTGGCGCCGCCAAGGTCCAGCAAGTCATCACACCAATGTTGGAACGCATCTGGACCCACGCCATGGTGCGCAAGAATCGCCCTGGCTAATTCCAACCGAGGCTCGATGTGTGCCCCGCGCGGCGCATACAAGGTGGCTGCGGTGAAAGCGGGACGGTCGTCCGTTTCTGGCCCCATGAGTCGAACCGCAAGGCGTCCTGGCGCCAATCGGCCCCCCGCTGCCGCCCAGGCATGTGCGAGGGTGCGTACGTGGACCCCGCAACCATCGGGGAGCAATTCGAGGAACGCCTTCAGACCGGCCTCCTCTTCTTGGGTGGTTACGGTAATGGGGCTCATCAGAGGGCCAATGGCAACGGGGGAAAAAACATGGCGCCATGAGCACAGCGGCCCTTGGCACCTACGGAAAAGCGAAACCGTCTTTTGTCGTAGGCGCCATCGACACCCAATGAAAGAGGCGTTGCTGGAGAAAATGGCGGGCGAAATCACGCTCTCTCTGGAAGCGGGCGCAACGCTTCGAAAATGGCGAGAAAGCTTCGAATTTAGCCAGTCAGAACTGGCCACACGCCTAGGAATCAATCCCAGCGTCATCAGCGATTACGAATCGGGCCGCCGAAAGAGCCCCGGCATCGCCACCGTCAAGCGCCTCGTGGAAGCCCTCGTAGACATGGATATGGATCGTGGCGGCCACATTCTCGCCCGATACCACTCCCTCATCAACCCCACCGAAGGCATCCTGGACATCATCGAGTACCGCCGAAATATCCCCGCCATGGACTTCGTGGACGCCATCGAAGGCCGGGCCTTGGTGCTGGCCGATATTGAAGAAAAGAAGGTCCAAGGTTACACCCTCATTGACGCCGTGAAGGCCATTGGTAGCCTCAACGCCAACGACTACGTGCGTGTCTACGGCTGGAGCACCGAGCGCGCCCTCGTGTTCAGTGGCATCAAGTACGGCCGCAGCCCGATGATTGCCATCCGAGTCCACCCCATGAAACCCAGCCTCGTGGTCTACCACCAACCAGAGGACGTGGACAAGCTGGCGTACCGCCTAGCCGAGTACGAGCAAATTCCCCTCATCACCACAGAATTGCCCATGGATGAATTGCAAAAGCGCCTGCGAAGCCTGCTGTGACGCCCATGTCGTGGCTTGAGCAATTTCAAAACGACGTGAATCGCGGCGGCCCAGGCTGCCCCGCGAACGCAGCCATTGGCGCAACACTCACCCACATAGAACCCGGCCGCGCCACAATCGAATACACGTTCAGTGCCGACCACACCAATCCCCCGGGTGTGCTGCATGGCGGCGTGTTGAGCATTCTCGCCGATTCTGCCATGGGCATCGCATTCATGGCGACTCTGCCAGAGGGTGTCAATGGCACCAACACGGGACTCACCATTGAATTTCTGCGACCAACAACCCACGGGAAGCTCATCGCGAAGGGTACCGTGATTCAAGCGGGCCGATCCATGAGCCTCATGGAATCCACCATTGTCAATTCTGAAGGCAAATTGGTGGCCAAGGCAAGCAGTCGATTCCTTCGATTGCCGGCGTAATCCCTAGAGGAATTCTACGCCACGCCACGCCAAAAACAAGGCCAAGAAGAACAGGCCCCAGAACACAAAACCGGCGCCGGCGACCACCGTTGCAAAGAACTCAACGCGGCGCTTCCAGGGGAAGTCAATGGCGTAGTAGGCGTTGCGTGCCGAGATCCATAGCAAGGTCCCGATAATGGCCATGACGGCGCCTACGATTTCGACCAGCAAGACTCGAGCGCCCGGTTGAAGGCCGAAGACGTAGAGTTGCGTGAAGCTCAAGACCAGCAAGATGGCACCGAACCATTCCAGCGTCAAGAACACCTTCGCTGCGCGGTATTGCGCTACGGTTTCGTCGCTTACGGATTGGCCTGCGCGTGCCTTTTGGAGGTCCGCCACGGGGCTTGGCGTGGCTCGAACCCACAAGAGGCTTGCGCCTAGGGGGCCAGGGGCTCAATCCCAGGGATTGCTGCAAAGCCCTGGTCGTAGGTGACCAATTCTTCATGGCGCTGAAGGGCGGTTGCGGCAACTTGCAGATCGTGCCACCCCAATGGTTTTCCTTGACGCATCAATTCATCCTGCCAGAGCACGGCGCGATCCGCTAGGCCCTGGTCAAACGGCACGACGTCACAGCCTTGCGCTAAAATTCTTGCTGCTTGTTCTCGAATGCGGGCAGGAATACCGCTGAGGTATTCCAGCCAAACGGCGGCGGGGACAAGGACAGGGAGCCCTGCATCCTGGAGGGTGTTCATTTTGGCCTGAGCTTTTTGTTCCTGTCGCTCTAATGCAATCAGGAACGATGTATCGAGCACGGCCATGCTAATCTCGACCCACGCCCGCGGGGGCATTTTTTGCGTCAAGAGCATCCATCTGTGCCAGCAGAGCGAGGCGTTCTTGGTGCTCTGGTTCTGTGAGGCCAAGTTGGCCAAGTGCCAAGAGGGACGCTTTTGGCCGTGTGATTCGGCGCACGGTTTGGCTGAAACTTTCGCCTGCTCGCTTCTGCTTGCTTAGAGATTCATAGGCATCGTCGGCGAGCTGCACCATGCGCGTCATGTATTCATTGTATACGTTTACACTGTTTATGTCTCTTGTGGCGCGTGGCCGTGCCGGACGGGGCACCAAATCCAATGCAAGCATGAGCACAGCATCGAGACTCAGACATAGAATCCGACGAAGAGTTGAGTGAAACTACACCTAGGCACGGCTACCCCTGATGGAATGGAATCCGCCATGCTGCTTGCTTACGGGTAAGCGCGGCTGGGGGTGCGGGGGTACGGGAGCATGCCCCTCCAAGGGCCCTTCGCGCCCTTGGAAACCCCGGACGCATGGCCCTCGCTGCGCTCGGCCATGCTGCTTGCTTAGGGGTAAGCGCGGCTAGGGGTGCGGGGGTAGGGCAACATGTCTCTGATGTGCTCTTGCCCGGTGAACCAACGCAGCAGGCGCTCGATACCGAGGCCGAAGCCAGAGTGGGGAACGCTTCCGTAACGGCGCAAGTCGAAGTACCACTCGTATGGGGCAAGGTCCAACTTGGCGTCCTCTGGCAGTTCTCCGCTGGCAACATCATGGTCGTGTTGCTCTTGCAAGCGGCGTTTCATCCACTCAATGTCCTCGCTGCGTTGGCTGCCACCGATTAGCTCGCCAAAGCCATCGGGACCCATCATGTCAGAGCACTTGACGACGCCGGGGTTTTCCGGGTCTTGTAGCATGTAGAACGCCTTGATTTCGGCGGGCCAGTCCGTGATGAACACGGGGTTGGTGAGGCCATCGGTGAGTTCCTTCTCGTGGGGAGCCCCGAAGTCTTCACCATCGGGGAATTCAAAGCCAAGTTCGCGAAGGCGCGCCGCGGCAGCGTGGTAGGTCATGCGGCCGAAGCGGTGTCCGTCTTCGTCGCGCTCCGATTCGCCTTCGATGAAGGAGCCGATGCGCAGGAGGCGGGCCGGGTCTTGATCCAGAAGGCGCAAGTCCGCGTCGCAGTGCTTGGCCACATCATGGGCAAGGTAGGTGACGAGGCGTTCCTGGAACGCCATGGAGTCTTCGTTGTTCCACCATGCATACTCGGCTTCCAGGTGGTGGAATTCGGTGAGGTGCTTGTTGGTGCGGCTCTTTTCGGCGCGGAAGGAGTTGGTAATGCTGTAGACCTTGGGCAATCCAAAGATGCAGCCTTCGAGGTACATTTGCGCTGATTGGCTAAGATACGCTTCTTGGCCAAAGTAGTCGAAGGTGAACAGGGTGCTGCCGCCTTCGCAGGCATTGGTGGTGATGACGCTGGGGTCCACTTCCGTGAATGTCTCCTCGGCAAAGAATTCTCGAACGGCGTGCAGGAGTCGGCTCTTGATGCGCAGGATTGCGCTCAATTGGGTGCTGCGGAGCCACAAGTGGCGGTTGTCCAGCTCGAATTCAGTGCCTTGGTCGCCGCGCAGAGGGAAATCTTCAGCGCGTTGGTGGACCACGAACTTGCTTACTTTCACTTCAAATCCGCCGGGGGCCCGATCATCGGCCACCACGTCGCCTTCGAGGAGGGAGACACTGGTTTCGATGATGGCGCCCTTGGCTGCTTCGAGGCTTTCGTCGTCAGCGATGCCGCCTTTGACGGTGCATTGAACGGAGCCGGTGCCGTCGCGGAGGGTGACGAATGCAATCTTGCCGCCGCTTCGTTGGCGATGGACCCAGCCGCGCAGGCGCACGGAGGCTCCGGTGTGTTCTCCGGCAAGGATGGCTTGCACGGTGTTCCAGGTCATGCGGCGGCGAGCCCCCGATGTCCCTAAAAGGCACCCATTGCGCCCGCCAGAAATCCCTAGAGCAGCCAACCGCCTTTGCGGCCTTTCCTCGCCCCGGTTTTTTCATTCGATGGCGTTCAACAAGGATTCGGGATCTAGTCGCCGAGCAGGCGGGTTGGGTTGATCTCGAAACCGATCGTGCGAGACCACCCAGGCATCCAGTCGCTCCGCTTCTGCGAGGATCACTGGATCGGCGCTCTTTCCCTTTGGCACCTGAATCCATCCGCAAGCCTCCACCAATTCTTCAAGGTCTTCCCGAAGGGTTCCAATTTTGTGGCGAAGGGTTGCGTCGGCGACTACGACCACTTCCCAATCGAGCGCCAAGAGGGCCGACTCGAGGGCGCATAGGGCGAGAAATCCTTCTTCGCCCCCACCGGCGCGCTTGTGGATGTTGCTGGCATCCAAAACCATCGGCTCTTGGGGGTGCTCTGGACGGGGCAGGCTGCCGGCCACGCAACGGCCCAGTCGGCGAAGTTTTTGGATGGTCCGGTGCCGCCGCGCAATGCTAAAGACGTTACAGACGAGCTCCGGTGCTATGCGGACGCTTCTGTTGTTTGCCCTCATCGCACTGATTGCAATCACACCCTCTGCCAGTGCGGGCGACCCTGACCCAACGTGCATCCCCACCAATGGTGGAAACCTAGACTATTACTCAGAACTCTGCGTCGGCAACGAGGACAATTGCCGCGTATGGTACGAAGACTGGACAGGCCGCACCTGCTACGTCCCGTGGCGCCGGTAAGGGCACCTTCGCCCCCTTCTCACCTTCCACCCAATTCATATTGAGTCCCGTTCAAGATTTTCGCCGTGGCCAGAGCTCCAACGGTAGCACCAGAGCCAGACCTCTTGGCGGTCCCAGGCGCAGAAGTCTGGCTGGCAGCCGCTGTGCATGATTTGCGAGACCCCTTGCAAAGCGCATACACATACCTGAAGGGCATTGAAGATCGATTCATGGATTTGCTTCCATTGGTGGCCCAGAAAAACGTGGCCGCGGCGATTCAAGCGATTCACCAATCCCAGGAGCTACTGGAGCAGTCATTGGCGTGCGCAACAGCCGAAGAAATTGATCCCGATTCCGTTGCCATGGAGTCGGTGGTTGAAGACATTCGAAGCAGCCTTGCCGCAGACTTTGAGCGGGGGGGACACTCGCTGGAGGTGCGCAGCTTGCCCAATATTCGCGCAGACCCCGGAGGCGCGCGGCGCGTCATGCAGCACTTGATTGGCAATGCGGTCAAGCACGCTGAGCAACCGGTCAAGGTGACCGTCAGTGCGCGCAGGGATCGAAGTGGGTGGTGGATTTCCGTCCAGGATGACGGCGAGGGCATTCCTGAAGCAGAATTGGAGCACATTTGGGAAGCCAAGAACCCTCGAAGTGAGGGCGGCGGCATTGGATTGGCCCTCTGCCACCGAATCATGAATGCCCACGGCGGCATGTTGGAGTGTGAGAGCTTGATGGGCGAAGGCACCACCATGCGGGTACGTTGGCCGGACAAGCCCGGAAGGAGAACGGCGGCGCACCGCCGCTTGGAATAGCTTCACCCAACCCCACATCAACGCTAAGAAAAATCGCCGACATCCCGGTGTGTTGCGGTTTGCGGTAGTGGCGTGCAGCGGGTGCAAAGAACCCTGGAGCGTGGAGCTTCGCCACAAGCGCGTGACCTGCCCGCGCTGCCAAAAATCCGTAGATCTGGACCGCCGCCAAAGATTCTGGGAAGGCGACAATGCCACGGAAGCCCGAGCCGCTGCCGGAAGCCTCCGCGCCAGCATGATTCAAGGCATCCCCGTCGACGTGGCCAATCGCCGGTTGCGCGACGCAGAAGACATACCAATCGCCCGCCACGACAGTCCATTGGATGCAGCAGCAGCTAAGGGCCGCGCCATTCGCAACCTCAGTGCCCGAGCCGACGAAGTGGCCAATTGGCTCACCCGCCTTCTTGGCCCCACCAAGCACGACGACTTCGTGGCAGCCCTCGTCAAGTCAGGCATCCCATCGGAGCGCGCCGAGAAGGAAATTATTCGGATGCTCTCCACGGATGTGATTTACGAGCCCCGTGTGGGCTCCTATTCTTCGCTGTCGTCCTGATCCTTGCCATTGGCGCTGGCTATCGCCGCAGCCCCACCAGCACCCGCCACCGCAGCCGCTCCGGCCGCGGCACCGGCGCCTTGTCGAAGGGCCCGCCTGCGTTCCCGGCGCACTTGATCCCGGATTTCCTGGGGCACAATGTTGTCCAGGACGCGAACCCGGGAAATGTGGAGCAAGAACATCCCGTAGCCTAGGGCAATGATGGCGGGAATCACGTAGAACTGCAAGCCTGCGTCGCCGCGACCCACCAAATCCCAGACCAGCCAGTAGGTGCCGAGCACCGGCATTTGCAGGAGCGTGCCAATAATCCAGCCCCTCCATAGTTTGCCGTCGCCGCTGCCTTGGCCCACGTAGACACCGGCGGCGCCGTGCACAAACACAGCACCAAGCGGAACAGACGCCATGCCGAGGAAACTGGAAATTCCATGAGGAATGCCGGCTGCTTCTGCGCGGTTGAGGTTGACGGCGATGAAGCCAAGCGCCATCATGGCACCCATGCCAAGGCCAAGCGGCGCACCGTAGAAGGGCGCGTCTTTTTTGCTTCGGAATCGGCGCATCCCAAGCACCGCGACTTTGGCGCCGGTCTCGAAGAGGGCGTAGCCACCTACGAAGAAAATGAACGCGGTTCCTGGCCCCATGCTCTCGATGAACCTGACGTCGTGGAATGGAAACACCGTCAATTCCATGGTGATGGCCACGAGCCCCATGAAGAAGCCGAACACGAGACTCAGGAAGACGCGGGCGTCCTCAAAGTAGTCCTCGTATCGCTTCAAGAGGTACCAAATGGCGCCCACGGCGGGCAGGATTGAAAACGGCGCTGCCAGGAGAACCGGGGAGACCACGAAGCCCGCGACGAAGAGGACCTACATAAACGCACGCGACTTATCAACGACGGCGAGACTGGCCGACGCATGGAACGACCCCGCATTGTCGTGAACGCCAAGGTCTACACCCAAGTGCAAGGCACCGCCGGCGTCGTGGCGCTTGCCCGAGCTTGCCAAACCGCCGCCGAAGAAAGCGGCGCCGTCATTGGCTTGTCGCCGCCTCAGTTGGAGTTGGCTGCGCTGGCCAATGCCTGCAAGAGCGAGGGCTTGAACAGGGTCCCCGTGTTTGCGCAGCACACAGATGCGCTTGTCCCTGGCAGCGGAACCGGATGGATCACCGCCGATGCAGTCCACGCCACTGGCGCGCTTGGGAGTCTTCTCAACCACGCCGAGCACAAGGTTCCCCACGAACAAGTATCAGCCACCCTGGAGCGCCTGCACAGCCTTGGTCTTGAGAGCCTGGTGTGCGCCGATGGCCCCGCCGAAACGGATGCACTGGCCCCCATGAAGCCGACCTACCTTGCCGTGGAGCCCCCAGAATTGATTGGTGGCGACATCAGCGTCACGTCCGCCGATCCGGGCATCGTTTCCGGCACCGTTGCTCAAGTGCAAGCCTTGTCGCCAGACACCCTCACATTGTGCGGCGCCGGCGTCAAGACGGGCAAGGATGTCTCCACCGCCATCGAACTTGGTGCCTACGGTGTCTTGCTGGCCAGTGGCGTGGTCAAGCACGCAGACCCACTTGCCGCCCTGCGCGACTTGTGCTCCGGACTCTAACTGCGACCTAGGGTGCCAAGAAGCGGCCATGCAGCCGCCACTACGCGGTCAAGGGTCTTGGCCGAGTGCAAAGGTAGGCTTGGCAAATCGGCTACACGGTTGGCGCTTGCCTTGATGGCGGCATATTCGACGTTTCCCGTGCGATCAAACGCCTCGCAGTAGTGGTAAAACGCCGCCACTTCCATATCCACCATTGCGTCGTCGTTGCGGTGCCTTGCCCAGGACTCTTGTAGCCCCGGCTCGGCAGGATACGCATCTTCAACCACGTGGCTAAAGCCGTAGAATCGGTCGCTGCTCATGATGGCAGCCCGAGGCAAATCCACATTCATGGATGGACTCCACTTGGCTTGAGGCGGCGCGTCGAAGTTTTGATACAAACTCTGAGCAGGATCACATAGGTAGGGTCTTCCGGCTTCTCCTGAAAATCCATCGAGGCTGCCTGCGGTGCCCACCAGAATTAGGCGCTCCACGTGGCCGGTGCCAAGCAGTTCCCAGAGTGCTTTTTCCACCATGGGACTCCCAAGGCCTCCATCAAGGCAGAGCACGTCGTCTCGAAGCACTGCGTGGAAGGTTCGGTGTTGGTGACTCGCGGTGGGTGGGGGCGCTCCCGCCTTGTCAAGGGCAATTTCCACTTCCCTTGGCTCCTCTCCAAGGCACAACAAAACATCCCGCCGCACCATGTCTCGTGGCAATGCCGTGGACGGCCCCAGGTTCACTGATTCACCCGCATACACGGAGATTCAAACAGCCCACCGATGTTCAAATCCAATTGACCAGACGTGCAATAGTCAAGCGTGTACTGCATGGCGATGCCACGGAGCTCAAGTTGCACCGACCACTCACCGGCCTCGACATTTTCAATCGTTATCGTTGTGGAGTCTCCTGGCAGGAACGGCATGAATTGTTCCCCGTGGTACCCATTTGGTCCGGTGATGTTCAAATAGACACTGTCCAGGGGTGTGGTGGTATCGGCGGAGAATCGGAATGTAATGTGCTCATGCGCGTGGTCCAAGGTGAATGCTCGCGCAATGACGGGGTTTGCGGCAGTCAAGGTGCCTTGGAAGCTGCCCGATTCAACGGGTTCCATTTTGATAAACTCTGCAAATCCAAGACTTTCCACGAGGGTCCCGTTGGACGCATTCACCATGTGCAGAATCAGTTCCCTTGAAAATTCAAGAACGAACCAATGCGTAGCCGATTCAGAGGGCTCAGATTCGTCCGTTTCCGAGGTCAAAAACACCGCAATGGATGCACCTGAATTCGCTTGCAGCCGGTCGGTGAATCCGTCTACTTCATCGTGGAGGATTGACAGCAATTGGGTGGAGTCAATGTTCCAATCAACAACAGGTAGCGAATCGGCCCTGCCTTCTTCGCCTATCGCGCTGATGATTTCCCCGGTGCTTGCCACGGTTACATTCCAGGCCAAGTCCTGGCCGGGGGCGGCAAAGTAGAAGGAGTAGCTAGACCCAAGCCCATCTCCGAATGTGC
>JBFJXT010000017.1:0-16180 GCA_041623015.1 Thermoplasmatota archaeon
GCCTCTGCACTCCATTGCAGGCCGGCAATACCATTGGTTTCTTCGTAAACCCATGAAACGTCGCCGAGGTAGAGCACGGTTGGGCCCTCGGGGGGCAATTCTTGGTACTCTGAGGGATCGGCGTGGCAAACGCCATCGTCGACTTCTTCGATGACTTGGATGGCGTCTTCGACGATAATGGTCAGAGTGGCGTTGCCGGTGAGGTTGCCGTCGCTGACGCTGAGCAACAAGGTGTGGTTTCCAGCGCCTAGGGTTTCATTGAGGGCTGCGGGCAATTCGGCTCCGTTTCGGGTTTCATTGCCGAAGGTGAGCGTCCAGGTCATGTTGTCTCCCTCGGCATCGATTGCGCTGATTTGCAGGGTGGCATTGAGGGGTGCCGTGCCGTTGATGACACTGGATTCAAGGGTCGCAACGGGTGCAGTGTTGTTGATGGCGTTGTCGACGGTTTCATTGCCGCCGTCGAGGCCTTCTACATCCGTTTGAGACGTGCTGGTCTCTGTGGGCTCCTTGAGGCAGCCGGACATAATTGTGAGCAGGGCCGCGGCGAGGATCCATGACTTGGACACCATGGGGACACACCTCCATCTTGGAGGCTTAAGCGTTGCTGCGAATCAAGCAGTTACAACGGGAGCTAGGAGGTGCTTGGCGATGGCAGGGGCAGCGCTAATGGTGTCGCAGCCCTCGGTGTGGATGGTGTCGGTGCAGAGAATGCGGTCGATGCCGCCACCGAGCAATTTGGGGATCGCGCCGCCGGTGAAGATGCCGTGAGTGCACACGGCGTACACTTTGGATGCACCTTGTTGCTTGAGCTGGGTGGCTGCGGTCACCATGGTTCCGCCGCTGGCAATCATGTCGTCAAAGATCGCAACGCGCTTGCCGGCTACGTCCAAATCCTTGGCTTTCATGACGACTTCTGTGGGGCCGAGGCGGGTTTTTTCCATGTGGTCGCAGGGAATTCCGAGTTGATTTGCAGCCAGTTCTGCGTGGGCTCGGGCGCCTTTGTCGGGTGCGAGGATCACGTCGACGCCCCAGTTGCCGAGTTCGCCGGCCAGTTGTTCAACGGCGGTGACACTGTGGGCACCGTCGAAGAAGAAATCGAGAATCGCTTCCTTGTGCGGGTCCACGGTGATCACTTGATCGGCCGTGGTGGCGAGGGCGCGGGCCACGGCGCGACTGCTGACCGCTTCTCCGGGCTTGAACACTTGATCTTGCCTTGCGTATCCGTAGTAAGGGATGACGCTGGTGATTTTTGCGGCCCCGTGTTCGCGAGCGGCGTCTTGAAGGAGCAGCAATTCAACGAGGTTGTCGTTGGGTGCAGTGGTTTGCACGAGCACCGCGTGTTTGCCTTCAATTTCGCTGACAATCCGGGCGTACACTTCGCCATCGGGGAATCGGTGAATGTCCGTTTCTGCGAGCTCGGCGTCCAGTTCTTTAGCCAGGCGCGCGGCGAGGGTTTTGCTGGCGGTACCGGGGATGATGACGAGCGGGAGGCTCACGGGGGCTGCCAGTCGGGGTTTGTGCAAAAGGGGTGCGGTGTGTTGGGCTCCAGGCGCTTGGGTAGCTGGCGGGTTCAGTTTTTTGGTTCTCCCGAGATAGAACCATGAATTTGGGGCTTGATGGTTCGTCATGCAACCTTCCCTTGGTTCTCGGACCCTGGCTCTTGGCCTGGTCGCAATGCTCTCACTCACCATCGCCCCCTCCAGTCAGGCTGAGACCTGCATTGGAGGCAATTACAACCCGAATGCACTCAGCAATGTGTGCTATGATTCCTATTGGCGCTCGTACCCGATTTACACGGTAACGCCCACAACCACGGACGGCGACATTTGCGTGATTGGGTACCTTTGCCCTGGTGTGGAAATGAATGAGGTCGCGCACGGTGATGGGGTAGCCTTCATCATTTACGCGGAAGCCACCGCGTTGTGTGGGCTCAAGTACGTCTCTTGCCGTGTCACCGTGGATACCGGCGTTGTTTAGGCAGGAAGTCGCCGAACTATTGCGGCCCAATTATCGGCCTCTTGGGCAGCGACAGCCACGCCTTCAAGTCGATCCACGGCAAATCCTGCCGCTTGAAGGTCGCCGCGAAGACTCGCTTCCGTGTACAGGTGGTAAGTGCGCTCTTCGTTGTGCCCTGCGCTTCTCCATGGAACCACCACATCAAGTGGCTCTCCGGGCTCGCCTTGATCCTTGAATCGGGGGGCTTCACGGCTCCAAACAGTGATGAGTGCGGAGCCACCCGGTTTCAAGCATCGGAATAATTCCTCGAGGCTGGCCTGGCGAGCCTCTGGTTCAGGAATCCCGTGCAGGCCGGCAATGTAGACGACAGCATCGAAGGCTTGGTCGGCAAATGGCAGGCGGGTGGCATCGCTGACCACCACATGTCCACGAAGGCGCGCCTTGGCAATTTTCGCGGCAGGGCGGCTCCAGTCAGACCAAGTTGTGGCGTGTCCTTGGGCTTCGGCGTAGGCGGCATGTCGGCCGTTGCCGGCCATCAAATCCAGCACCTGCTGGCCGGGGGGCAATGCATCAATGTAGTCCGTCACAACGGCCCAGGTTCGATCTCGTGTAGCATCAAATGCGTGTGCGATACGTTCCCAGACGCCATGTTGTGGGTGGGCCACGAGCGGGCGAGGCAGGTCGCCTTGAAGGGCCTAGCGACGGCGCCGGAGGTGAAAATTTTCCCAACTGCACTAGATACGAATGGTTCACAGCGCCCGTATTAAGGTCTCAATGGTATTCACAAAATTCAGCCCCGGTGCTCATTGCGGCATCGGGCCAGACCAAACCACCACACCCACCACCCATGCCTCGGCGCTGGTCTGACTGAAACACACGCGCCGGGGCGCCATTTTTTCTTGTAATTGGGTGAATTGGACCCCAAATGACGGCCTGAATCAGGGCCCGAAGCACGATTTCCCGGTGCTTTGCTGCGTAGGTTTCTTCCGCCTCATGTGGCTGGTGCTGTTGTGGATGCGCTGTTTGCCCGTCGCTTGACGATCATCGCTGGAAAAGGCGGTGTAGGGAAAACCACCACTTCAGCAGCCACTGCGATGGCCTTGGCCAAGGCAGGCAAACGCACCCTCCTGGTTACGGTGGATCCCGCCAAACGGTTGGAAGACAGCCTCGGAGTGCCAGTTGGAGACACGGAGACTCCCATTCAGCCCAATTTGTCCGCGATGATGCTGGACCCTGGCGCCGTCATCACGGAGCACCTGGAACGAGAAGTCCCAGACGCCCACATCACAGATCACCCTCTTTTCCAGTACGTCACGAAGTACATGCCGGGCCTGAATGAATTGATGGCGATTGGCAAACTGAATGACCTTCGCCGCGAAGGAAAATTTGACCATATCGTCATCGACACGGCGCCCACGGGGCACGCCTTGTCGTTCCTGTCCGTGCCCAAGGCGATGGACGAATTGATGTCCGAAAAGAGCCTCTTGCGCTGGGCCATGCGCGGCTATCAAGTGTGGCAACGCCTACAGAGCACCGCGCATGGCGTTGGCAATTTGTTTCGAAAGAAAGACGACAAGAAACGGGGCCCGCCGGAGATTGACTTTGAAGGCATCTTTGCCAAAATCCAAGATCAAGCCCAGCAAATCCGCGAATTCCTGGCAGACCCAGAACACAGCGCCCTCGTCATCGTGACTCTGCCAGAAAAATTGCCCGTGGAGGAGACCTTGGATTTGCACGAGGCCATCACCAAGGACCTCGGAATGACCGTGCACCACATCGTTGTCAACAAGGTGCAACCTGACGCCCTCGCCGGCGTGCAAGGTGAGTTCGACGCCATGGCCACGGACAACAAGGCGCGTACTGACTTTATCGAGAAGGCTGCCAAGTCCACCAAGGCATCGCAGGGACTCGTTTCGGCGCTCATCGAAGCCACGGAATTTGCCGAAGTGCGCCGCACCATGAATCTCGCCTACATCGCGGAGCTCCAGGCGCGCCTTCCGGGGGTTCCGGTGGTGACGATTCCCTTGTTCAAGCAGGATGTTCAAGGACTCAAGCGGCTCGGGGAGTACCGGGATGCATTGTTTGATCCAACCAATGTGCTGGCAGAGTAATTTAGCCTAGCTTCCGCTCACTCACTTGGAAATTTGCCCACCGGTGGTCAGGGCCAGAGGGAAATGATTTGTGTTCAGTGGACCAGTTGCCGGCGCCCCATGCGGTGCTCCAGCGAATCGTCAACCAATCGCACCGGGACGTGATCCCAGGTGAGGTTGCAGTACATGCACGTGACACGCACGCTTGCCTTGATGCGGTCGGTGCTCAAGGAGCCACGGACCTCCATGGTCTTGCCGGCCTGCGTCTCAATCAAAAAGCCGGCGTCTGAGCCGCACTTGGAACATCGCAGATTGACCATGGGAGTTCCTCCAGTCCGCCTCGGTTATACAAACCCTTGCGTACACACATGGCGGGCGACCCTTTAGCGGGTGGGGACGCTCCTTACACACTTACCGGGACCCGCTCGAGTAACCCCCTGGCGCTCTCCACCCCGCGATCCTCCAAACGTGGAACGTTCGCGGTAAGGCTGCTCCCTTCCGGGCCTGACCCGGTTCTCGCGTCGAAGGGCTTTCACCTCCCTTCCGGGAGGCTTCCATCCACCGACCACCTCAGAGGACGAGGCTTCACTGTTAAACAGGGGCTCGATTGATACGGACCCCGACAGCCGTGCAAGGGGTTCGGTTGCGCTATAGACTTCGCATACGGGGGCGCCTACTCCCCACCTAGTCCCCGCCTTTCGCCGGGCCGCCACACGCGTGGCGCAAATGCGCGGACCCTAGGGTGGTACATAAGCGTCTTGGAGGGCAAAAAGGAAGAATGGGTTGGCTGGGACCTAGTTGATGCAGATGACGCCACCGTTGCCGTCTTCCATACAGATGCCTGCACTCGCGGAGGCAGATACCATCAGCAGCACATACAAACCGACTATGAGCATTTTTGAAAAGCGCATAGAGGTCAATCAATGTTCCAAGATTATGAATACATTGGTCTAATGACTAAATTGTTTCGTGTGTTACTTTTTCGGGCTCATGGTTGACGCTCGATATGTATCCGGGTGTCTGTGATTTCTGTGACGGTTCCGGGGATGCTGGCGTGGCAACTGACGCTCAATTTTTCAGGGTCGAAGGCGCCGATTTCTTGGCCGGCGGCCACGGTGTCGCCCACGCGCACGACGGGAATGGAGGGTTCTCCGTATCTGCCTGTAAGTGGAATTTCTACGCTGTCCACTTCGTCGGCAATGACCCTGATGCGACTGGGGGGTTCGTGCCCGGGTCCCGGGTAGTGTTTGCCTCGGCCCTGGAATTTTTCGGGGTCCACGAGGAAGAGGCCGTTGGTGGTTCTGCTGACCACGTGCCTGGCAGGGTCTTCGATGGGGTCGCCCAGAAGGGGGCCGCCGTCAACGAGTCGGAATTTCTTGGCTACGGTTTCAGGGTCGTGCCCGGCGTGGCGCCAAATGTCGTTTACGGAGGTGCCGATGGGGGCTTGGAGCACTTCGTCGTGGTGGATTTCTCCAATGGTTTGCAGGAATTTGTACAGGACAGGCCGGTGCTCAGTGAGGGCCCAGTAGAGGTTGTACAGGGTCTCGGTATTGTCTACGGTGACGCCAACGTGCGGGGGGATGGCGCCTCGGGGGACGGCGGTACCGGTGACAAACTCCGTGAGCCGTTTTTCTTCGCCCATCATGTACTGGTCCGGGACGTAGGCCATTTCGAAGTGCCCTGTCTCTTCGGCGTAGTGGATGATTTCGGTGCAGTAGTGGATGTGCTTCTTCTTGACGGCGCACACAACCCGTTCGTAGCCAAAAATCTCCTGAAGCAATCGGAGCGATTTGCACAATACATCGGGGCGCTCCTGCATCAGTAACTTGTCGCCGTAGTATCCGGGCTCGCTTTCGGTGCAGTTGGCAATGAATGTGGTTGTTGGGCGTTGAAATTTCACGTACGTTGGAAATCCGGCCCCTCCGGCACCCACGACGCCCGCGCGCCGCAGCAAAGTGGGGACATGGTCGGCTTGGATGCGCATGGGGTGGGCTGGTGAGCTTCCGGCTGTAAGTGTGCGTCTTCGTCGTGGCGAGGCCTGGGGGTGGATGGGGTCGCCGTGATGGCTTGGGGCACCGGGCGATGGCTTTAACGGCAAGCGGGTCGAAGAATGGTCATGGCCGTTCGATCATTGGACTCAGGGCATCAAGTGACCCGTATTGGCCCACATTGCCTTGAAGAGACGGGGGAATTGGCGGCGCAGCAGGGCATCCAGCACATCCTTGTGGTGACCGACGCGGGCATGGCGCGGACCCAATGGTTTGCTGCATTGCTGAAGTCCCTTCGGAATGCCGATCTGGATGTTTCCGAGTATCGAGGCGTCTCAGCGACTCCGGGTCTGCATCACGTGGATGAAGCCCTGGCCGTGATTCGAAGTGCAGGTTGTGATGGCGTTGTGAGTCTCGGGGGTGGCTCGTGTCATGACGTTGCAAAGGTTGCTGCTCTGCTGGCCAGAAGTTCGGCCTCATTCCATGAGCTTTCCCACGAACAGCAAGCTCCAGAAGGAAAACTGCCTCATGTGGCCGTAAACACCACGGCAGGCACCGGCGCCGAGCGGTCTGGCTATGCGTTCATCATGGAAGATGCGGGCCATGAGCACACCGTCATTCATCATGCGCTATTGGTTCCGGAGGTCGCCATTTTAGATCCTCGCATTCACGTGGGGATGTCTCAAGGCTTGACGGCAGAAACTGGGCTCAATGCATTGGCTCATGCGGTGGAGGCGTATCTGAGTACGGCCCACACGGATGCAAGTGATGCATATGCGCTCACTGCAATTCGGACCCTTCGAACCCATCTTCCGGTGGTGGTTCGAGATGGCACCCATCTAGAGGCGCGTGAAGCGATGGCCGAGGGTGCTTACCGCGCTGCACAGGCGTTTGAGGAGGCGGGGTTGGGTATCGTGGACAGCATCAGCTTGGTGCTCAGCAGCGTATTCAACATCGGCCAAAGCAGCGCCAACGGCATCATCTTGCCGCATGTGATGCAGTATGATGCCCTATCCGTCGAAGAGTCCCGGGCCAAGGCCCTTTGTGATGCCCTCGGGGCGAAGGCCTCGGAGGGTGAAGATTGGATGCAGGCTGCAATTACCGGGGTTCATGCCCTGAAGCGCTCAGTTGGGCAGACTCGGACCCTCGCGGACCATGGCGTGACTTGGGATGACCTTTATTTGATCCACCACGCGGTCTTGATGCATCCGTTCACGTCGCGAAATCCAAAGCCCTTGGATGAAGAGGGCTTGACGCAAATCTTCCTTGATGCGCTGCAAGGACCAGCCAAAGTCCCACAATCATCGGGTCATGTTGCTGTTCCAACCTAGTGGGTGCATGCGCCCGGGGATATCGAATCGGCGGCGGGGGCTGGCCTTTATTTTTTGCTATACCTAATGGTAAAATGATGGTGTTGGGCCAATCGAAATGGTCCAATCATCGATTTGACCACTAGTGGTATATGAAAAACAAGGCCAAATGGCAATCATCGGACAGGTAAACACCCCCAAATCGCCAGGATTACGCCACCTTTTGCCAACGGGGTTTTTAGTCGCGGCAAGAATAGTGGGCAGTGAAAATTCTTGTTATCCTGTCACTGGTGGTTTTGCTTCTGCCTCCCATGGGCTCGGGAGCGGATGAAGAAAGCCGTGGGGCCATTCTCCTAGATGGGGATGCGGCGCTCTGCGCGGATGCCCAAAAATCCGGGGTTGTGAATTGCAAACATGCAGACGGAAGCAAAGGGCGACCGTATCGAATCGCAAACTGGAGCATAACTGGGGATCCCGTGCAATGCCCTGGCGGCCCCATGGTGATGATTGCCCTTTGCGGACTGACCTCAACGGTGGTCATTGAGCATGTGTCCATTGACGCAACCGAGCCCTTTGCCGGCGGCGTTCACAGCATGGACTCTGCAGGAATCATCCTGCGAGATGTCTCTATCATCGCATCAAGTGTCGGAATCAGGGTTCAAGGCGGATTCTTGGAGGCGGATCACGTCTTCTTGGAATCTTCCGCCCCAGTTTCGCCGGGAGTTCCCCTCCGGCAAGAATTGCGGGACGATGCGGCCGTCGCCATCATCACCACCGATGCGGACCTCGTGTTGTCCCAAGTGGAAGTGGATGCAGACGGATACCAACGAGGCATCGATGTCCTTGGGGGTCAACGGTTCCTGGCCGAAGACCTGAATGTGCACGGGGCGGCTGTATACGGGATTCGTGTCCGCGAACAAGGCGACTTGCAAATGGAAAACGTCACCCTCACAAACAATGGGCTTGCAAAACTGATCCCGGCCCAACGATTTGCTCGGAGCGCAGAATCGGGCGATATTCACATTTCACAAGTGCGCAAGGTATCCCTGGGCGGGCTCAATATTGAAGCTAAAGCAACGGGACTTTTTGCGGCACAAATGGAACATGGCATGAGTGTCGAAGCCAGCCAAATCCTGGCGGTCCAAGGGGGTGCCGTTGCCGTTGCCACGGGCTCCATTTCATCCAGTCGCGTGGATTGTGGCGTGCGTATATCCTACAGCAACATCCTAGGCCCGGCTTGGAATCACGATCCAGCATGCATCCCTGATTATCGAAGAAACTGGTGGGGTGAAGATGCGGGTCCAAACCTGGATTTGCTGACCGGGCAAATCGATACTGGGATGGGTTCCATGCGCACGGTGCCAGAGTTATCCATGTCTGCCTTCGAGATTCCTTGGGTAACCGCGCCGGCATTTTTGGAGGCACAGCTTGGGGTAACCTTCACCATCAGAGGGCAGGCGGATGACAGTGCGACGCGAGTAGAAATTATCAGGGATTTTGACAACTGGCACAACCACACCGCTGTTGGGAGCCAAAGCACTTGGAAATACGTGGGCTTGCTTGAGGAAGTGGGGGACCACCGATTCTGGGCAAGGGCATGTTCCGTGGATTGCGGTGCTCCGATTCTAATTACCGTGGGCGTTTCCAAGCAAATGGTGCCTCCCGTGGCGGCGCTTTCATTGGTGGATGCGGGGGGAGTGCGCTGGTTGGATGCAAATTCGAGCTATTCGCCGGCTGGGCTGAACATTGAGGCATTTAGGTTCAGCTCGTATGGCGTCGATTCTGGCTGGGTTGAGCTGTCACGCTTCCCATTGGCCGAGGGGGAAACCGTTCGAAACTGGAACCTTGAGGTCCGGGATGAGGCGGGCCTAGTTTCGGCCACAGACCTGCTGGTGGCGCCCTTGGATTTGCTAGAAGAGGCGCCACCTGCGGATGCAAAAATTCCGTCTCTTTCAGCTGGGCTGGTGCTTGTGGCCCTGCTGGGTATCGGGTATGTTGGAGGGCGCCTCAAACATCGCGACTGAATCGGCGGAATCCATGGTTGCGTCCATCGCAGGGCTCTTGGGGGCAGGAATTGATCGTTTTGGGTCGATTTAATCCTGTTTCTCCAGGGCTTTACAATGAATAATTAATGGTGGGCAAGTTAATTTTATCTCGGTAAATCCCTTTTAAGCCGTATTTCTTTGTGGCGGGCAACTGTCGGCGTATCCGCTACAAATGATGGGAATGGTCAACCTCCAAATTGAGAGTCATAAACCATGAACCGATACAAGCTTGCTATGCTCGCCATATTCCTCCTGATGTTGGCTCTTGGTGCCGTTGACGGCCAAGGGTCCAGTACACAAAACTACTGTCGGGAAGATGGCAACGGCAACATGATTTGCTTCCCGTAAACCGAAAGGGGCGCAGAACCTTTCTCCTCTCATCCTCATTCCCGTTTACTTTACCCATACATCGCCAAACTCGGATAATATATCCAATATAGGCCGACATATTGAGTTATATTAGGGGCTATATCTTTGCCTATGCAGCCATAAGTAATATTCTCTGCTCCATCTAGCTTTCCGAGCCCTTTGAGGGAACACATTACTAACTCATCTGACTTCATCAAATGCCTCATGGGGACCGGACACCTCGCACTGGCACTGTTGTTGGTCATGGCTCCAAGTATCCAGGCTGAACCCTGGAAACTGGTGGGCGACGAAGCGATATGTGCTTCCGATACGCCCATCATCAATTGTGACGTGGCGGATGGCTCATGGGGACACCCATACATTGCCACGCCCGAATTTGTGTGCCTCGCAGATTGTCCCAGTGTCCAATGCCCCGGCTCCAGCGCAAAAGCGTTCGTGGCCCTATGCGACCTGACCAAAGTCGTACGAATACTCTACCCGAATTTGCAATCCGGCGCCGACCTTGTACACGGGGTGGTCATCCAAAATGCTCCTGCATGGATTGACCAGGGATTCATTTCATCTTCCAGCACAGGAGTCAGTGCAATAGGGCACTACCCGCTCCGGGTCACGGGGGTAGAACTAGCGGCAGGCTCTGCACCGATGATTGGAGCAGATCCCCACCATGAAGGCCCAACATTAAGCGCCTTGATCTATCGCTCCGGCGGCCCCATTGACCTTGCCAACGTGAGTCTCGATGGCCGGCGCACGGAACACGCCCTCATCATCAGCGACGCGGATGCAACCATCACTGAAACGGAAGTGGGGCCAGGAATCCATGGGGGAATTCTTGCCATGCAAGGAAGTCACCTCGAACTAAGCAAGTCGGTCCTCGGCGTCGGCATGAGGCCCACCGCATTTCTGGCAGAACCACTCGAAAATCTCACAGCGGTTCGATCCAATGAGGAAGGCTCATCGGTGCAACTCATGCGCAGTTCTGCCACGGTTCGAGAATCCATATTCCAAGGCCCAAATGGCGCCTTCGAAATTGAAAGCAATTTGCCTGTGAGGATGGAATTCAATCAATTTGATTTGCCACAAGGTCAGGCCGCGCTGAACGGATTTGGGCAATGCGACATCCAACTTCACTTCAATGACCTCGACTCGGGGACACTCTATGCCGATGAAGCGTGCACCATCGACGCCCGTTGGAATTGGTGGGGTAGCCCAGATGGGCCAGGCCCCTTGCAGGAGCGAAGCGCAGGCGGGGTAGACCAATCGGCATGGTTGCATGCGCCCTTTGCTGAATTGCCGGAAGTAGATGTGTATGCGATTAAGCCCCACCACGAAGTCATTCGAATCGCTGGAAACGCAAGCGGCGTGAATGAAATTCACCGGGTTGAACTGCTTCCGCCTGGAGTCGATGAATGGTGGGATGGCATACACATTGAGACCATTGGTTCCTGGCAGCATCATTGGATGGTCCGGGACCAACAACGAGGCAATCACGATTGGTCGGTTCGGGCGTGTTACACCATTGACTGCAGTCGGCCAATCACGTTCCAGGTGGAGGTTTCGGAGCACCCCGGCAACCCCGTGGCGTTGCTGCAATTGCCAAAGGAAATTATTCAGGGGGTCCCCGTGATGATTGATGCATCAACTTCCTACTCGGAGCCAGGATTCGCGCTCACCTATCGAATCACCATTGATGGAGTGCAATCTGATTGGCAAAGCATGCCCCGATTCATCTGGTTGCCAGATCAGGCGGGGCCCGTGTCCATTATTCTCGATGTCCGTGATTCCACAGAAGTTTTGGCAGAACCGTTTCGGCTGACGGTCCATGTTTCCCCCTCGGATGATGATGTGGAGGTTGCAGGGCGTCTTGTGCCAGCACTCTCTCCCGCTTTGCTCATACTAACTGCTCTCTATCTGGGGTGGATGCGCAAGTGAGTCGGCCCTTAGGCCCAAGCATCCGGGTCCAAGTGATTGCCGCACTCCTCGTCCTCGTCATCAGCACTGTGGCGATCATCACGGCGGTGTTCATGTCTGCGGGGTATGATCAAATTGAGCAAAATATGGAAGGCCAATTAGAGCACTCTGCCGCGGCCACTGCTCGAAACGTGCATTTGCAAATGGATGCGGCGGAGCGAGCAACCAAGGCCGTCGCCGTACAAATTACTCAGGATCAACTTGGGCACGCTGAGCAAGACGAACACTTTGGCGCCGCGGTGCTTCGATCCGGAGTTCTTGGCGCCGGCGCTCGGGCCGTGTACCTGGTGTCCACGGATGAGGGCCAACTTGCCCATCGGCCCCCGGGAGAAGCGCTTCCAGCTCCAAACATCGTGAAATCCGTCTCTGTCTGGTTCGACGATCGCACCGGCCACTTTGTCATCTGCGAAGAAGCCGCAGGGTCCAGCCCAGGAAACCGAATCTACGTAGTGGCCTACATGCACCGAAGCGCCATGGAAGGCATCCTGGCGGCCGGCCTAGAAGTGCTTCCCCACGGCAGCAGTGTCTCTTTGGGCATAGGCAAAGAGTGGCCCTACATGGTCGGTCGGTTGGCGCCGGGGGAAAATTTGGCATTCACTGCGCCCGTGGACCGGTGGCCCCTAGAAGTCAAAACGGAACACGATGGCAGCGAAATGGCCGCTGTGCAGGCACGATTTCTCACATCGTCGCTGCGCACCAGTGGCTTGCTGATTCTTGGCGTCGTCTTTGCAGGTATGCTCCTTGCCGGAGTCATCACACGACCCGTTCGAGAAGTGCAATCGGCGGTTCGCAAAATGGCGTCAGGCGACCTACAAAGCCGCGTTCGGGTCGTGGGGGCTCGAGAAATTAGGGCCTTGGCCACCGATTTCAACGACATGGCCTCAACCCTGGAAGAAGATCGCTCAAAATTGGTCCGTTTAACCGACGGATTAGAGGGTCTGGTCATGGAACGGACGCGTGAGTTGGCAGTTGAACACCAGAAAATGGAGGCGTTCTTCTACGGGGTTAGCCACGACATCAAGAGTCCAGTCATTAGCATCGTCACGTTACTGGACATGGCCATGCGTGAGGAAGACCCAGAGAAAATCCGGGAAATTCTACAGCCGATTCAGGGTGCATCCACACAGCTTCGAAGCCTGATTTCCCAATTGCTGGAATTTGCCCAAGCGGGATCCGAGGTGCCCAAGTACGAAATGGTTCGACTGGAGGAAATCATGGGTCAAGTGCGAGACGAAATGCTTGGCATTCTCGAAGGTCGCCCCATCACAATCACGTTTGGGGGCAGGATGGCGCCGTTCCCCTGTGATCCCAGTTGGATGCATCGAATCCTCGCAAATCTTGTGGTCAATGCCGTCCATTACATGCCCGACGACAGAGAAGGCCGGGTGCACATTCGCTGGTATCGACGCGCCGGGCGCATCACCATCCTCGTGGAAGACAACGGCGCCGGCATCGCGGATGATGTGCGAAAAAACATCTTCGTGCCATTCTCAAGAAAGCGCAGAGATCCCAACGAGAGCGGAACTGGCCTCGGTCTTAGCTTGGTTCGCCGCATGGTGGAAAAATTGGGAGGGACCATTGAGATTCCTGTCACTGCCATGGGGACCTTGGTCCGTATACAACTCCCTTCAGAGGTTGAAGAATGACTCGCATACTGATTGTAGACGACGACAAACTCCATCGCTTCATCATGCGCCGGGTTCTTGACGAACTCGACGCCAAAAAGCAATGGAAATGCCACGAAGCCGACGGAGTGGATTCGGGCCTAGGTGCCCTGAGGGATCTCGCAAAATCTTCTGGGCCGATTCTCGTCATTTGTGATTACGTCATGTCGGGCCAAACAGGCGTCGATTTCATACGACTCGCACACGAGGAAGGGCTGGAACAGGAGGTCACGTTTGTGTTGTTCACGAGCCTTGTTCAAACGGCGGATCACAAGAAGGCCCTAGACGCAGGCGCCAGGCTCGTCGTCAACAAGCCCTTGGGGTTGGATGCGTTTCATGATGCCTTGGGGAGCATGATTGAGGCCTGGCAAAAACATCAATCCGAGCGAGCAATTCCTGCGTAGCCTCCTGCAAGCGAGATTCCAAGCAATCTGGGCGCGGCGTGGCTCAAATAGCCGATATTCGTCCAACGCCTGTGGTTGACCGCGACCAATTGGAATCCATTGCCGAACGGGTTCGCGCCTGCCAAAATTGCCGCCTGGGCGCCGATCGCATTCATGCAGTGCCTGGCGACGGGGCGGGCGTCAGCGGGGCGCCTGAGAAAATGCTCCCGTTGGATGTGGCCTGGTCAGGAATCATGTGTGTCGGAGAAGCTCCGGGGCGCAACGAAGATGAAACCGGCCACCCGTTTTGTGGTGCGGCCGGCAAGAACTTGGATTTGGGCCTTGGTGCGGCGTCATTGTCGCGGCCGGAGGTGTTTGTCACGAGCATTGTCAAGTGCAGGCCCCCCAAGAACCGAGATCCCAAACCAGACGAAAAGGCGGCCTGCCATCCGTATCTATTGGAGCAAATTGAGGCGCTCAAGCCTCGACTCATCGTAGCACTTGGTCGCCACGGCTTGTCTGGCCTCATCGAGAACCCTCCAAAGCAATTTGGCGACGTGCGAGGCACCGTCGTCCCCGGCCCTGGCGGCGTGCCTGTGTTTTGCTCCCTTCATCCTGCTGCCATCATTTACCGGCAAAAGTGGCGTGAGGACTACATGGCGGATTGGGAACGGCTGGGTCGCTGGGTCCAGGGTGAGTCCGTTGACGGATTCCCGCCCCAATTGTCTGACGATTGTGTCTGACAACGCCAGTCTAACGGGGTTCTAGGGGGCTGTCTGACGGCCATGCGGGCGCGTGTCTGACGCAGCGTGTCTGACGCATGTTTGGAATATCGTTGCGTGTGGCTGGCTTCACTGTCTGACGCTCCGTGTCTGACAACTTGACAACTTGGATGTCAGACAGGCGATGCAGGGGCTGACGCGAGGCCATAGCCTGTGTGTCAGACAGCGTTTATTCCGAGGGGCAGCGCGTCTGACGCCCAGTTCTTGGGGGATTGTACTTTCACCGCTCCTGGGACCAACCTGAAGGCGGCGCCCTGCGTGATGGGCTTGTTCCTCCCGGGAAGCGACTCTGTTCCTCCCGTCGTTTCCTAGCATCCCTAGCGGGGTGTCTGACGCTGGCGACCACCCATTGTCTGACGCGTCAGACCCCTGCTTCCGATGGAGCTCCACATGCAATAGGGGTCATCGCATGGCTGGAAATTGGGCTCCAACAGGAGTAAATCGGGGGGCGGGCCCTCAAAACCACCATAGGGTCTATATACCCCACCCCGAATGCAACTGTCAGACAATGTCGGACGAACGCACACCAATGGTGTCGTTTGGTGCCGATGTTGTGTCAAGGGTGTCAGACACCGTCTGCCGCCCGAAGCATCGAAACCGAGGCTACTATGGCCACAAAATCCGACCGCATTACCATTCGCCTCCCAACGGCCATGACGTCCAAGATGGACGCATTGGTTGGACTGGGACAATACGGAACGCGGACGGAGGTCATCCGTCACGCCCTTCGCATGTTCTTCGAAGAACAAGGCGAACGCGCAGACAAGACGGTCGAAGCCGAAGAAAAGATGCAGAAGCTCGTCAAGCTCGCGGCCATCCTCAAGGATAACGCCGACCTGCTCGACGCGCTCTAACACTCCTGGCTTTACGAAGCGGGGATGGGATGCCCAAAAGGGGTCGGGGGGTCGACGATGCCCCCCGACTTTCTACTCAGTCGTCACGCATACGTGGAGGAACAACATGCAAAGCCTGATCGGAGCCGCAGTCGGCCACACACAAGAACAAGAGCTCAAAGAATACGAGCAATTTGGTGAGCCCAAAATCGTCATCGTGGGATGCGGTGGCGCTGGCGGAAACACCGTGAACCGATTGCACAAGATCGGCGTCAAAGGCGCCGAATCCATCGCAATCAACACCGACAAGCAAGCGCTTGACCTCGTTGAGGCCGACAAGAAGCTGCTCGTTGGCAAATCCATCACCCGCGGCCTCGGTGCCGGCGGATACCCCGAAGTGGCCGAACGCTGCGCCGAACAAGCCCGCGGCAAGCTCGAAGAAATGCTACGCGGCGCCGACCTCGTGTTCATCACGGCCGGCATGGGCGGCGGTACCGGCAGCGGTACGGCTCCCGTCGTCGCTGACATCGCCAAGAAGCACGGCGCCATCGTCGTCGGCATGGTCAGCACGCCCTTCAACGTCGAGCGCGCTCGCATCCTCAAGGGCGACCAAGCCCTGCAAAAGCTACGCAACAAGGCAGACAGCGTCATTGTCCTCGACAACAACCGCCTGCTCCAATACGTTCCCAACCTGCCCATTGACCAAGCCTTCAGCGTCATGGACCAACTAATCGCCGAGACCGTCAAGGGTATCAGCGAAACAATCACCACTCCAAGCTTGATCAACCTAGA
>JBFJXT010000018.1:0-16164 GCA_041623015.1 Thermoplasmatota archaeon
GCCTCAATGGCAACCACGTTGCGGGCATTTTCGAGCACCTGGCCCACTTTGAGCGCCGAGATGCTGCCCATGCTCACATGGTCCTCTTGATTGGCGCTGGTGGGGATGCTGTCAACACTGGCTGGGTGGGCGTAGATTTTGTTTTCACTTACCAAGGCCGCCGCCACGTATTGGGCAATCATGAAGCCAGAATTGAGGCCGCCAGAATCCACCAGGAACGGCTTCAGGCCCTCGGAGAGGTCCGGGTTGACGAGGCGCTCCACGCGGCGTTCGCTGATGCTGGCAATTTCTGCGATGGCCACCGCGAGTCCGTCGAGCATGAATGCCAGGGGTTCGCCGTGGAAGTTGCCCTGGCTCACGATGTCGCCATCGGGGAACACCAACGGATTGTCTGTGGCGCTGTTGATTTCGATTTCCATGACGCGGCGAGCCTCTTGGATGCGGTCATGACATGCACCCAGCACTTGGGGGATGCAGCGCAAACTGTAGGCATCCTGGACGCGGCTGCAGCCCACGTGGCTTTCCACGATTCGGCTACCCTCGGTCAAGGTGCGCATGTTGCCGGCCACCAAGGCCTGTCCGGCGTGGGCCCGCGCCGCATGGACCCGAGCATCAAACGGACGGATGCTACCCATCAACGCTTCAAGGCTCATGGCGGCAACAATTTGCGCATCCTTGAGCAAGCCCGTGGCATCGTTGCACACAAGGCAGCCGACCGCACTCATCAGTTGGGTTCCGTTGATGAGCGCAAGGCCTTCCTTGGCTTCCAAGTCCATTGGCTCCATGCCATGGGCGGCAAGCACATCGGCAGCCGGCTTGGCGCCGTCGGGGCCACCATCATCTAGGTGTCCGAGGCCAAGCAGAGGCAATGCCATGTGCGCAAGGGGAGCCAAGTCGCCACTGGCGCCAACGCTGCCTCGGCTTGGAACCACAGGGACTAGGTCGGCATTGAGCAAATCCACGAGCCGCTGAACGAGGGCCCGGCGCACGCCACTCAATCCCTTCACGAGGGTGTTGATGCGGATCAACATCATTGCGCGCACAACATCACGCGCAAGGGGTGCCCCAACGCCGACGGAGTGGCTCATGATGAGATTGCGCTGCAACTCTCGCACTTGAGTAGGCTCGATGGTCACGTGAGCAAATTCACCAAAGCCAGTGGTGATGCCGTAAGCCACTTCGCCGCGCTCCACGAGGGCATCCACGATGGCGCGACTCGCTTCCACTTGCGTCCATGATGCGTCGGCCACTTGGACGGGGGCATGATTTCGGGCAACTGCGACAACGTCCTCAATGCGCAAGTCAGCACCGTTGAGGATGATGGGTTGTTCGCTCACAGTTCTGGCAATGCGCCTTGGCTATCAGCGTTGGCGCTAAGGCTCACGGCACGATTGCCAACGGGAGGCTCCGGGCGGGCCTAGCAAATCCGCCCGCTGCATGGTAAAACAAGGTGCCCCATTCGCCAAGCACCAATCGCGCGCGAGCGTTGGGCGCGCCGATGCAATGCACCGCGAGCAAATCAAGACAGTCGCGAATGGCATCCATGTGGCCACTGGTTTGGAGATTCTGGACGTGCTGCAACAGCGCCGACGAGGATGCGTACACATCCATCATCAAGACGCGGTCTCCGCCCTCTTGAACCACCCAGCGAGACTCTAAGGTGTTGGGCTCGGCGGCCTGCATGAAGGCTGGAATGGCTTGGCTAAGCGCCTGGAATGCCTCTTGCTTGCCCGGCCGAATCTGCGCATCAAGAATGAGTTGTATGGGGCTAGCCATCAGTTCACCACGGAACCAGAATAGAGACTGCCGCGCACATGGGGGTGTCCTGCCTTTGCAGCGGATTGTGGCCGCCAGCGCCGCCGCCTCGCGGTTTCGGGTGCAAGGGGGAGTGTCCCCTGCCACGTGGAATCAAGTAGTCTGATGGCAAGAAATTCATGTGGAATTTGCCGGCGCCTTCGTCCAGGCTTACCTCCGGGTCAATGGATTTCTCACGGTCACTGAGTATCCGATTTTGCATCGAAACCGAGACGGCTCCTTTCGAGAGGCGACCGACATGGACATGCTTGCCATGCGGTTGCCCGGCGCCGGCCGCGTCTTGCCCAGGCCCCACCCAATTCAGGGTCAAAAATTGGACATGGATCCCATACTCGACTTGCGTCACGACCGATGCGAGTTCATCATCGCGGAAGTCAAAGAAGGCATGGCAAATCCCAATCGCGTCTTGCTTCACGAAGGCGTCTTGCATGAGTGCTTGCGCCGATTCGGCTGTGGCCGGCGAGACGAACAACGAAAACTCGTGACGACGATGCAGAAAACTGGCTCCGCCATCATGGCCGACGGCTCACGCATTCGCCTGATTTTGTTTGGATCTAAGCCCGGGATTCACATGGAGCCCTGCGCCTTCGTACCGTTGAGCCATGTGGTAAAATTCCTGCAATCATACCTCGATGCGGGGCGAAAAGTGTACGGACAAATGCGGTTTCGAGACCCGGCCTTGTCCATGTTGACATTGCTTTACAAAGCCGACCAATGGGGAATCCAAGACGAGGACGAAGGTTGAGTGGGATGAGGGCGCGCTGCTGATGAAACCAGCAAGCGGAGGGAACTACAGCCACCGCATCAATGCGATGTGGTCATGGTGCCAACGGGTTGCTGGCGATTGAAGCCAGCCATGGTGTGGAAGTAGGAGGCGCCGAGGCCGTCCAGGATTTCCTTGGCGGCTGGCGTCGGGTTGCCAATGACTTGCGTGGAGGTCAAGTCCACGCAGCTCATCAACTGGTCCAGGAAGCCAGATTGCTTGGCGGCATTGATGTGCTCAATGAACGCCTGGGACGTGTTGTACGTTTCCAGCATGCGAACTCCGGTGCCGTCGTCATTGATGACCCAGCGGTAGTCCAGGGTGCCGGGTTCGTTCTTCTCAACCACGGATGGCGCGGTCTTGGCCAGGTTTTGCAGGGTTTTTTCTTGGCCCTTCTTGACGTTTGCTTGGAGGATCAACTGTAGGGATGTTTCGGGCATGTGGGGGTTCCTGCCGTGTTGGCGGCAAGGGCGTCACAGGCGTATGGGGTTGAACCAAAAGGGTGCAAAATGGCGGCCAGGGGGCGGGTAATTCGTTGGTTCTGAGATGAAGGGGGAGAATCGCAAGAAAATTGAAAGGCTGAATCTGGGCCAACCAAATCCAAGGCTTAGACCAAAGGTGTTCGAACACCTGTCTTCTCTGCAACAACCTTGGCTTCATCGTATCCCGCGTCCACGTGGCGAACGATGCCCATGCCTGGGTCGGTGCGGAACACGCGGGTCGCCTTGTCGTTGGCAAGGTCGGTGCCGTCGAGGACGACCACTTGCCCGGCGTGCGTGGAGTAACCGATACCGACGCCGCCACCGTTGTGGATGTGGACGCTGTCGGCGCCTGCGGCGATGTTGACCATGGCGTTGAGGAGTGGCCAGTCGGCGATGGCGTCGCTGCCGTCCTTCATGCCTTCCGTTTCTCGGTAGGGGCTGGCAACGCTGCCGCAGTCTAGGTGGTCGCGGGTGACTGCGATGGGTCCAATTTCACCGTCGGCGACCATTTTGTTCATGGCGAGGGCAAATTGGTCCCGTTCGCCCATGCCGAGCCAGCAAACACGGGCGGGCAATCCTTCCCATGGCAGGTTCTTGTCGGCAAGGTCAATCCAGCGGGCAAGCGCTTCGTTGTCGGGGAACATTTTCTTGACGAGGGCGCCGGTTTTGCGGATGTCTTCCGGGTCGCCGCGCAGGGACAACCAGCGGAAGGGGCCGCGGCCTTCGCAGAACAGGGGTCTGATGTAGGCGGGCACGAAGCCAAGGAAACTGTAGGCCTCGTCGCGGGGCAAGCCACCGATGCGGGCGCCTTCTCGCAAGTTGTTGCCGTAGTCAAAGGTGTGGGCGCCAGCGGTTTGGAATCCAACCATCGCTTCCACGTGGCGAGCCATGGATTCGTAGGAGGCGGTCTTGTAAGCGGCCGGGTCGCGGGCGCGCAGCTTGAGAGCTTCTCCCAGTTCCATGCCTCCGGGAACATATCCGTTCAGGGGGTCGTGGGCACTGGTTTGGTCCGTCACCAGGTGCGGTGCGAACCCTGCCTTGAGCAAGTCGGGCAAGGCGTCGGCGCAATTGGCAATCAGGGCAACGCTGTAGGCGCGGCCTTGGGCGGCGGCTTCTTCCACAATGGTGCGGGCGATGCGGGGGTCGGTTTCGAGGCGGTCAACGAATCCAGCTTCCATGCGGCGACGGGCGCGGGCTTCGTCCACTTCCACGGCAAGACAAGCGCCGCCGGCCATGGTGACAGCAAGCGGCTGGGCGCCACCCATGCCACCGAGGCCACCGGTGAGGACAATTTTTCCTTTCAGGGAGTCGGAGTCGAAGTGTTTGCGGGCGGCGGCCACGAAGGTCTCGTAGGTGCCTTGGATGATGCCTTGGGTGCCGATGTAGCACCATGAGCCGGCGGTCATTTGCCCGTACATGGTGAGCCCTTCTGCTTCTAGGGCGTTGAATTCGTCCCAGTTGCTCCAGTGGGGAACGAGGTGGCTGTTGGCCATCAAGACGCGGGGCGCCTGGGGCCACGTTGGGAAGGCGGCCACGGGTTTGCCGGATTGAATCAGGAGGGTCTCGTCGTCTTCGAGGCTCATGAGGCCGGACTTGATGGCGTCTAGGCATTCTTGGTTGCGTGCTGCCTTGCCGGTACCGCCGTAGACAATGAGCTTCTCTGGCTCCTCGGCATTGTGGAGGTTGTTTTCCAGCATGCGCAAGATGGCCTCGGTGCGCCAAGATTTGCACCGCAGGGGTGTTTCCGGGTTGGCGACGGGGGGTCGAACGGGCGCGGATTCGGGTTCGGCAGTCTTGGGCACGAGGGCCGCCACCGGGCATGGAGGGTTAGCCGTTTGGCCGTGAAATCGCTCCGGCGAGTCCCGATTTCAGGGAGTCACTTTGCAGCGGCGTGGTGACACAATTGTTAAGGGCAAAACGCGGGGCTGGGTCGTCTATGCGTGTGATCTTTGCGGTAGCGTTTCTGGCGATGGTGATGTTCGCCGGGTGCATAGATAAGGAACAGCAACCCGCGGTTGAGTCCGCGGATTCCAATGAACCTCAGTTTCTAGACACGGAAACCAACTTCACGGTGGACCAACCCACACTCCCTCGCTTGCCTCCTGCTGAAGGCGAGCGTGGCTTCGATGTGCCCACCTGGCGCCTCGGTGAGTGGTGGAAGTACCGCATGGTCAGCCACTTCGATGGCCAGATCTACGAATTCATGCGCGTGGTGGCCGGCACCGAGCACGGCAACTACCTCGTTGGCTTCCCAGTGGAAGACTTCGTCAATGACGTGATGGTGCTGCATGTTCCTGGATACGGCGACATTCAGCGCGCGGACCTATCCTACGCCGCCCACGACGTTCCCTACGTTCCCTTGAACTTCCCCTTGGAAGAAGGCAAGACCTGGGTGTCCAACTTTGAATCGGAAACCAATCCCTTGACGTTCCTCGTGGAAGAAGTGGACGAAGTCAACGGCACCGCATTCATCAGCGCCTCTGGTGGCCAAGGCAGCGGCGTCTTTACCTACGACGCTGAGTTTGGAGAAATTAGCCGCTGGTACAGCAACGGGTACGCGGACTACTCCATCATGGACCACGGCTACAACTACACTGGCGTTGTGCGCGTGCCTCACGACCACGACTTGATCTTCATGAATGGCCGCATTGCGGGCGTCGTGGATGCGGGCAATTTCAGCCTCAACAACCCCGCGCCTATGCTGCCGACGGAGACCATTGAGGTGGCTGAGGGCTACGATCGCGCCAGCTTCGCCGCAATTCTCCTCGATGGCGTGGTCTCCAATGGCCAAAATGTCAGCGGCGTTAGCCCCAGCACGGTTCCCGTGGCCCGTGGTTACTACAGCATCAAAGCGACCGCCCCCGATGGCACCGTCTACGAAGCGACCCTTGGCCCAGGAGATGGTCGATCGGTAAACATTGCCAGCTTTGGACACGAAGGCCCCGCCGGCACTTGGACCCTAGAAGCGATTGCAGTGGGCGAAGGCATCGCCTTGCTGGAAGGTATTGGATACCACAGCATCGACATTGACCTGCCAAGCGGCTGTGTGCTTGCCAGTGCCAATGCGAACCACCACGCGCAATTGTGCAAGGCCTAACCGGGCCCCCTGAGGCAAGCCGCGTCGTAAATGTCGCAGCCTATTCATCTCTGCCTTCCCCTTCATCCCAATTTTTCCTTTGAACCCAGCCAGGGTCGCCGACAAACTGGCCCAAGCTGATTGAATCCTAGTGATCCCGGGCCCCGAAGGGGAATGCCTCACTCCTCTTCGTCTTCCAAGTACAACGCTTGGGCTGCCACAACTTCCGCACTGGTGGTGCAAGCGGCATAGTCGGCCAGCGGGGCGGCGTTGACTTCCCAGAACGTGTCGGCCCAGGGTACGCACTTGAGCACTCGACGGGCTTGCCGTTGCTCGCCAGCGATGTACAAGGCGGAAGCAAGTGCTTCGGCGGTGCTGAGTTGGAACGGGGTGCCAAATTTGGCGGGACTGGCCGCGACTAGGAATGGCAGGGCGCGGCTGCGCACTTCGCCTTGTAGGAGTGGGAACATCTCTTCTGCTTGGCGCCAGGAGCAATCGAGCGCCACCAGGCCGTTCTTGCGCATCATGGGCAAGTCTTCGGCGCTGATTGCTTTCTTGGCAAATGGATTGAGCAGGACGCTGTGCTTCTGCACGTGCCGAATGTCATCCACGAGGCGAGCTTGACCTTGCTTTTGCATGCGCACGGCGGTGTTCTTTCGCGGGTCATCCTGGGCCGTGTAGTAGACGCATACGTCGATGGCTCCAGACAGTCCTCCGGCGCGTCGGCGGCTGCGACTTTGGCCCTTGCCACCGCCTCGCTTGGCACTCATTGGGCACCGCCACGAAGGAACCCTGCCAAAAACAGGCCGGCGAACCGGGGCTCTGCACGAAGGAGGGGCAAAACGAGACGACTGGGATAATCAATGTCTCCTTGTGATTCAATTGCCTCACGAACACGCGGTTTTTTGCACAATTGGGCCAAACGGTCCAGGTCTTCGTCTCGCAGTCCCTTGTAGACGCGGCGAAGCAAGGTGCCCTTGCGAAGTTCCTTGGCAATGGTGCGCCGAACCGCTCGCTCGTAGCCCCAAAGAGATCCTCGGCTGAGCTGATCTTTTTGCAGGGCGGCGCTGGCGACACGGGCCAAGTGCTCGCTGGCAACCAAGCCCATGTAGATGCCGCCGCCGCTGGTCGGTTTGGCCATGCCTGCCGCGTCACCAACCAAGGCCACGCGATCGTCAACGAGTCGACGGCGCAAGCCCAAGGGGATGCCACCAATGATTCGGTACACTTCCTCCGTGCCCTCAAGGTAAGGAGCACTGGCAGGATCGGTGAACATGCGCTCATAGTAGCGCTTGGCTGCCGCTTCATTCATGTCCGGCGCCACGGCAAGGCCTGCACGCACGCGGCTGCCGCCCACGGGGATAATCCAACTGAAGAAACCCGGCGCCTGGGCTCGGCCCGCAAACATGGGGATCATGCGGGGCCCATCGGGCAAGTGCGCGCCGTCCAATTCCACTTCGTAGGCACTGACAATTTCGTCCACCGGAGGCAAGCCCATCCACTTCGCTACGTTGCCACGAAGCCCGTCGGCGCCCACCACGAAGCGAGCACGCTCTCGGGTCCGGGCTCCGTCCGTGAGCAGTTCAACGGTGACGCCACTGTCGTCGCGCTGCATGCCGGTTGCCTTGGCGTTGGTGCGGATTTCCACGCCGGCGCGCTCGGCGTACTCGGCCATGCGCTGATCAAAACCGGCCCGGTCCATGGCCTGCGCCTGCACCGCTTCCGTCTGGAATTCGATGCGGGTTCCATTGGGGCTGATCACGATGGCGCCATGCAAGTCATTCTCCCACAAGTCGCCAATGGGGAATGGCGTGTGCTCGAACAAGCGCGGGTTTACCAGGCCAGCGCATTGCACGGGGCGACCCACTTCGGGGTGCTCTTCTACCATCAAAACGTCATGACCTGCCTCTGCAAGCAACCGCGCTGTGTTGCTGCCCGCTGGTCCTGCTCCGATGACGATGACGTCCCGCACAGTGCTGGCCACAGAGGCACCCCTCAAGAGGGCGACGGGTGCAAATGCCGCGGAACTAAACCCATGAACTCCATTGCATCTTGCAATATTGATTCAGCAAGATCGGGCTCCAGGTGTCCCTGACGCACCAGGACCAAGTGATTGCCAATCCACTGCCAAAGGGTTGCTTGGTGTGGCATGAGAAATTCCATCGTGCGCGGGTGGACCACGTCGTAGACGAATTTGCGATTCGGTCCTCGGACCCAAAATTTTCGGCTAAATTCGTCGCTCTCGAAGTCGATGTCTTCGCCTCCAAAGGCATCGAACAATTTGTGATGCAGGCCTTCCTTACGAATGGACAAACCCGGCGAAACAATCGGTGTCTCAAAGGCGCATGCATGAACCACCGTGGTGGTCTCATTTTTTCCTGAACCAACGGTGTAATGGTATTGGAACACTGCCAACTTGGCGCCGTCCACGCGGCCTTGAATCAAGTGTCTTGAATGGCGATCGTCGCCTACGTTGAATGGCTCGAACGCAGCAAATTGGTGGGTAAAGCTGTGATTGACTTTCTCAAACCAAAACCCCTTCTCTGTTGCCCATGCCATCAGGCGCTTGCGACGGCGGGACATGGAGAGCCAACTGAAGATTCCCACGACCACAATGGTCACAGCAATCAGCACAATTGGCAGAATTTCCAGAAATAGACTCACAGCCGAACCTCGGGGGCCGCGCGGTGGATTGGTTCAACTTCAAAGAACGGCCAGGGCTTTGGGCTGAACATGGCCGCAAACAAAACGCCGGGCACTTGCCTCGTGGCGTTGCGGTGGTCTCGAACATTGGCATTGTAAAATCGACGAGCCGCTTGGATGCGGTCCTCGGTAATGCCTAGCTCCTGTTGCAAGCGAAGGAAAGACTCGGACGCCTTCAAGTCGGGGTAACTCTCAGCCACCGCCAACAGGCGCCCCATGGCACCAGACAGCGCACGTTCCACGCCTTCGGCTTCTGTGGGTCCCAAGTCATTCTTGCGGGCGAGCGCTCGGGCTTCCGTGATGGATTGCATCAATCCGCGCTCGTGCTCGGCGTAGCCTTTCACTGTGGACACGAGGTTTGGAACCAATTCATGGCGCCGCCTCAATTCGGTGCCGACGTTGCTCCATGATTCCTCGCATCGGTTTCCTAGCACCACGAAACGATTGTAGAAAAACCAAGCAACAGCACCAAACAACACTGCTGCCACGAGCACCCAAGCAACCCACGCCACAGCGCTCCAATGGAATGGCCCTATAAATCGCGCTGGCTTCGAACACTTGAAGCCCATGTTGGACGACCAGACTGTCACCTATTCCCTGGCCGCTGTCGGCGTTCTCATCGTGGGCGTGACTTTGTTCAATGCCCGCATGGCCAAGCGCGAGCAAGAAGCCGGTCCCAAGGAAGAGGGCCCGAGCCGCCATGACTACCTAGTCAAGTTCGCGCGCCACGAAGGCAACGTGGTTGGCGAGTCCGTCGCCACCGAGGGCGACCACCTGATTCTCAAGCAAGCGGGCGTGTTCAAGTCCGTGCCGCTTGCCGCCGCCACCATCGTCGGTGACGAAATCGTCCTTGCCGGCGACATCGACTGGCCCGCCGCCATTGAAGCCGGAAATGTTTGGCACGCCGCCAACACCAAGGGCGTAGACCCTGAAATCACCGAGCACCTCACCCGCAGTCAAGATGTGCGCAACCCGGCCCTTGCAGCGCTCAAGGATCGAGAAGGCGACGATGGCGACAGTGAAGTCGAAGGCGAAGATGACGCCAGCGACGACAGCGAGGAATAGATGGCACACAAGATGGTCATTGTCGTGCGCAATGACCTGAAATTAAGCAAGGGCAAACTCGCTGCCCAAGTGGCACATGCGGCTGTGGACTGTGCCTTGAAGGCAATGAAGTACGACAAGCGTGCGTTCGAAGCCTGGCACAAATTGGGCCAAAAGAAGACCGTGTTGAAGGTCAACTCCGAGAAGGATTACTATCCTTTGAAGGCGGCCGCAGAACGCGCCGGTCTCAGTACGTCTCTCATCAAGGACGCGGGCCACACGGAAATTCCGGCGGGCACAGTGACGGTGCTTGGCATAGGCCCTGGTGATGAGTTGACTTTGGACAAAGTCACGGGTCATTTGTCCCTGCTTTGAATCGCTAGCGCTTGGCTTGGATCTGCGCCCATTGGTTGTGGGTGGCGGCCAACCATTCTTGCAAAGTGTGCGTCTGGGGCTTTGATTTGCTGAATTGCAATGGGTACTTCGGACAAAGTTCCACGGGGTTTGCGCTTTCACGTTCTCCCATGGCTTCCCGTGATGAATGGAAAACTATTGTCTAGCTTGGCCAATTCTACGAAAATCGTAGTCAACTTTAGGCCAATCATATTGTAGATTCATGTGGCTCATAGCCCCCGACACTTCAATCCACTATGGATGATAGAGAACCGCCGCCAAGGCCCCAAGTACCCACCGCGATGTCCGTAGTCTAATGCGGACGGCATTCCCCCTCGCACTTCTTCTCGTTCTGGTGCCCCTCACGGGCCTCAGCACCGCCACGGCGGACACCGTTCCCGAGCCAACCAGTCTGGGCCAAGCCATCGTCGGATTCGACCAAGGCACCTTGCCCAATGTTGTGCCCGGGAGCATCCTCCAAGGACTATCGGTTCTGACCGTTGAGCCGCGCATCGACTACCTCGTGGTCGCAGCCGATGACTTGCGCGACGTGCGCGCCGCCTTTGCTGGCTGGCCCACCGTCGCCTACATCGAAGACGACCAAGAACTCTCTGCGTTCGTCGTTCCCAACGACCCTGGCTACAGTTCCCAGTACGGCCCTGCCCAAATGGGCGCCGAAGCCGCCTGGAGCACCGTCGGATACGGAAGCGGCAGCATCAAGGTCGCCGTGCTTGACTCTGGAATTCGTGCCACCCACGAAGATCTGTCTGCCAATTACATTGGCGGCTACAACTACGTCAATGGCAACGCCAACCCCAACGATGACTGTGGTCACGGCACCCATGTGACCGGCACCGTCGCAGCCCTCACCAACAATGGAAAGGGCGTTGCCGGCATGAGCCAAGCCAGCATCATCCACCACCGCGTTCTTGGCAGTGCCCTATTTGGCACCCAGTGCAGTGGTAGTCAATCTAACATTAACGCAGCCATCATGGACGCAGCCGACGACGGCGCTCGCATCGTCAGCATGAGCCTCGGTGGCGGCGGCTACTCCAGCAGTGGAGACAACGCCGTCAACTACGCGTGGGCCCGCGACGTCCTCGTGGTGGCTGCCTCTGGAAATGACTCCAGCAGCAGTTCCGTTTCCTACCCTGCAGCCTACACCAACGCCATCGCAGTCGGCGCAACCACCAGCAGCAAGGCCCGCGCCAGTTACTCCAATGGCGGCGCCGAACTGGAAATCGTGGCCCCTGGCAGCAATGTGTACAGCACTTCCTACAGCAGCGACACCAGCTACACCACCATGAGTGGGACCAGCATGGCAACACCCCACGTTGCTGGTGCCCTGGCGCTCGCCTTGAGTTGCAGCCCCAACCTCACCAACGTCCAACTTCGCAACCTCATGAAAAACACGGCTGAAGACCTCGGCTCCAGCGGCTGGGACAATTTGTACGGCCACGGCTTGCTTCGCATTGACAGCCTCGTCAACGCCATCGGTGGCTGCGGCGGTGGCGGCGGCAACACCGCCCCCGTTGCCAGCATGTCCAGCAGCGTCAGCGGCCTCACGGTCAGTGTCAGTGGATCTGGCAGCAGCGACGCCGACGGCGACACGCTCTCCTACTCCTGGAACTTCGGAGATGGCAGCAGCGGAACCGGTGTCAGTGCCAGCCACACCTATAGCAGCAGCGGCACCTACACCGTGACGCTCTCGGTGTCTGATGGCAACGGCGGCAGCGATTCTGACTCTGCAAGTGTCACTGTGAGTGGCGGTGGTGGCGGCAGCGCCTGCGGCACGGATCCAGAACCTGGCGTCACTGAATCGGCCGACGGCAGCAGCGAAAGCATCACCTCGTCGTCCGGCTCCTGGATTTACCGCAAGGTCTGCGTCCCAAGCGACGCCACCAGCGTCACGGTCGCCACCGACGGGCCCGCTTGCGGACTCACCGGATGCAGCTTCGACACCGACCTGTACGTGCGCAAGGATGCCTTGCCCACCAGCAGCTCCTACGATTGCCGGCCATACGCGGGCGGCAGCGACGAAACCTGCACCGTTGCATCCAGTGGCCAATGGGTCCTCATCGGTATCTACGGCTACAGCGGAAGCGGAACCATCACCCTAACGGTGGACCACAACGGCGCCGGAACGCCCCCCGTCAACAACGCACCGACCGCCAGCTTCACCCACAGTGAATCCGGCCTCACTACCAGCCTCAACGGCGGCGCAAGCAGCGACCCTGACGGCGACAGTCTGACCTACAGTTGGACCTTCGGCGATGGCAGCAGCGCCAGTGGAGCCACGGCGAGCCACAGTTACAGCAGCGCCGGCACCTACACCGTGACCCTCACGGTCTCGGACGGCAGCCTCAGCGACTCGGCCACCGCCAGCGTCACGGTCACAAGCCCACCTCCGGCCAGTTGCAGCGGTGGCGACGCCAGTGTCCCCACCATGGCAAGCGGCTCCTCGGAGTCCATTGCCACTAGCGCCGGCCAGTGGGTCTACCGCAAGATCTGTGCCCAAGCAGGTGACAGTGTGCAAGTGGACATGACCGGCCCAAGCTGCGGCTTGCTCGGATGCAGCGCTGACGCTGACTTGTATGTGCAAGGCGGTGCCAAGCCCACGAGCAGCAGCTACGACTGCCGACCGTACCAAGGCGGAAGCAACGAATCTTGCAGCCTCACCGCAGCAAGTACGGGTTGGTACTACATCGGTATCTATGGCTACAGTGGCAGTGAAACCGTCACCTTGTCGGCCTCTGCCAGTTAAGCAACACAAAACTCCCTTTTCCTTCAATCTTCCTTCTTCTTAGCGCTCTCGCCGCCAATATATTTCATTATTTTCAGCATCTACCTTTTTTATGGTCTGTTTTTTGCCCGGTTGATTGCCGTGTCTGGCCAAAACTCCATCCTCCTTGCTTGTGTTCTCGCTGCCCTCCTTATGCCCCTCGGCGCCGTGGGCGAACCGGTCCCGACGGACACGTTCACGAACCCATTAGCCACAGCTCTCGAATCCACGTGGCCAACGTGGCTGCATGATCAAAACGGGGACCGCATCGACGACCGATTTGACTTGCTAGGTGGCCCCGTGGCGGTCAGTGTCGCTTTTGATCATCGCCCCACCCAGCACGATGAACGCGCCCTTCGCGACCTAGGCTTCACCCTCGACTTTACGAGCCAATACATCGACGCTATCTTCGGCACCCTCGACCCGGCCCAAGCTGCCAAGGCAGCCATGATTCACGGCGTTGAGCGCGTGGAAATGACCGAGACCTACACCACCACAAACGGCAACGCCAACAAAGCCACCAAATCCGCGCCCAGCAGCACCTACGCCAACACGGTTTGGGATGACCTAGATTACCGAGGCCGTGGCGTGGTCATTGCGGTGCTTGATACGGCCGCCGACGATCACCAACACGAATGCCTGAGCGGCAAATATCTTGCCGGATACGACGCAATCAACAACGCCGCTGGCAATCCCAACGATGGTAACGGACACGGCACCCATGTTGCTTGCACGGCCCTTGGACACGGCGGCACCTCAACGTACCCATACGGCACCAATGCCGGCTCCGCGCCCGAAGCCAAATTGGTCGACATCCAAGTGCTCACCAGCAGCGGCAGCAGCAGCGGAAATAGTGTTGCCGCCGGCATCGAATGGGCCATCGACAACCGTAACACCAACTGGGGCACCAGCGGATACGAAGGCATTGACATCCTGTCGCTCTCACTCGGTGGATCCTTTGATAGCGACGGCACAGACAGCCTCAGTCTTCTCATCAACCAAGCCGCAGACAACGGCATCATCCCGGTCATCGCTGCGGGAAATTCTGGCGACCAAACCATTGCGTCCCCCGGCAGCGCGGACAAGGCGATCACCGTCGGCAACATGAACGATAAAAACACCGTCACGCGCTCGGACGACAGCATTAGTAGCACAAGCAGCCGAGGCCCCCGCAACAGCGATGGCGATGGCAGCACCATTGACGAACAAAAGCCCGAAATGACCGCCCCCGGCACCAACATCCGCAGCGCCCAACACAACACCGCAAGCAGTTACGTGGACTTCAGCGGCACCAGCATGGCAACCCCGCACACGGCAGGAATCATCGCCATGATGTTGGAAGCCAACCCCACATTATCCTGGAGCGACGTTGAGGATATTTTACGCACCACCAGCACCGATTACGGCGCCACGGGTTGGGATGGGACATACGGCCACGGCTTGGTGGACGCCTATGCCGCCGTGGATGCAGCCGCCGCCCTTCTTGGAGGCAACCGCGCACCGATTGCCAGCTTCTCGGCAACCACCCAACCCTTCGAAGTGAGCGTTGATGCAAGCGCCAGTTACGACCCCGACGGGGACGCCATTAGCTACAGTTGGACGTTTGGCGACGGCGCCACCGGCAGCGGACAAACTGCCACGCACACCTACAGCAGCACTGGCGATTACACCGTCACCCTCGCAGTCAACGATGGCACGGACACCGGCACCAGCAGCCAAACCGTTTCCATTACGGATGGAACCGATCCGGACCCCAGCACCCCTAATTTGCAAAATGGCCAGGCCAAGACGGTCACCATCATCGCAAGCGGCGACGAGCACTACAAGATCTACGTCCCTGGCGACGCCACCACCCTCGAAGTGGTGCTCGATGGCCCTACCGGCATTGACCTTGATTTGTACACGCGCCTGGGTGCCCGAGCCACAGACAGCACCTACGATTGTCGGCCCTACGAGTCGGACAGCGACGAACGGTGCAGCCACGCCAACCCTGCCGAGGGATGGTGGTACGTGCGCGCCGACAGCTACCAAGGCGGCGGAACAGCCACCCTCACCGCAACCCATGACGGAGGCGCCGGAAACGCAGCACCCACCGCCGACTTCACCTACACCACCAGCGACCTGACCGGCAACTTCGACGGCAGCCCCAGCACGGACCCCAACGGCGACACGCTCAGCTTTGCCTGGACTTTTGGCGATGGCGCCACGGCCAGCACGATCGCCCCTAGCCACACCTATGCCAATGCTGGCACCTACACCGTCGGCCTCACCGTCAACGACGGCAATGGCGGCAGCCAGAGCACCAACCAAAGTGTCACCGTCACCAGCGGCGGAGGCGGAGGAGGCGACCCGGACCCCAGCACACCGAATCTGCAAAACGGTGTGGGTACCAGCATGACCGTCGCCGCAGGCCAATGGAGCCACGCTAAAATCCAAGTCCCTGCCGACGCGACCTCATTCGTCGTCGTCATGGACGGCCCTGCCTGTGGTGTGTTCGGGTGTAGCAGCGACGCCGACCTCTATGTCAACCTCGACGCCAAACCCACGAGCAGCACCTACGATTGCAGGCCCTACGACACCGGCAGCGACGAGACGTGTGACCTTGACGACGCCGCGGCGGGTTGGTGGTATGTGGCTGCCTACGGCTACAGCGGCACCACCACGGTTACCATGACTGTGACCCACAACGGTGATGTGGACGTCAACAACCCCCCCACTGCCAGCTTTACGCACTCCGAAACCGGACTCAGCCTCAGCGTGGATGGCGGCGCAAGCAGCGACCCAGATGGCGACACCTTGTCCTTTGCCTGGGACTTTGGAGACGGCAGCACCGGCACCGGAATGACCGCCAGTCACACCTACGCAGCCAGCGGCACATACACGGTCCGACTCACCGTGGGCGATGGACGCGGTGGAAGTGATCAAAGCAGCCAGTCCGTCACGGTCACCGCGCCCAATGGAGCTCCCACGGCCAGCTTTGCCACGTCGTGCACCGGCCTCAGTTGCGACCTCGATGCAAGCGCCAGTTCGGATCCCGACGGCGACGCTCTCAGCTACAACTGGGCCTTTGGCGACAGCAGCACCGGAACGGGCGAACTCACCACCC
>JBFJXT010000019.1:0-15600 GCA_041623015.1 Thermoplasmatota archaeon
AAGATCTCGTGGACCACTTGAGTGGCAATCGTGTCTACATCAAGGCGGTCGCCATCGTCAACAAGGTTGACTTGGTGGGCGAGGAAGGCTTCCAGGAACTCAAAGAGTGGCTCAAGACCCAAGGGTTCCCTGCGATCCCCATGGTGGCCAACAAGAAGATGGGTGTTGAGCCGGCCAAGGATTTCATTTACGACGCCTTGGGCATGATGCAGGTGTTCCTGAAGCCCCAGGGTGGAGAGGCAGACTTGGAAGAGCCCTTGATTGTCATGGAAAACAGCGACGTGGGCATGGTCTGCGATGTGCTCCACCGCGAGTTCAGGAAGAAATTCCGCTTCGCCAACGTGTGGGGTAAGAGCGCCAAGTTCCCCGGGCAAACGGTCGGAATCGACCATGTGCTGCAAGATGGTGATTTGCTCACCGTCGTCACCCGACGCTGACGTCATTGTGCGCGCCTGCGCCAAGCGGCAGCAACGTCAATTGAAGGAAGAGAGGAAGGAAAAGTGCGGGAGCGTTAGCGCCCTGTGGCGAGGTGCGGGCGGTTCTATCCGACGTAGTACCCGTTGACAGCGCACTGGCCGACCCAGTTGTTGGTGCCAGTGAACCAGGTTTCCTCGATGACGCAGCGAACACCATCGGTGTGGCTCGTCATGTCCTTACCGGTGAATGCGATGCCAGGAGCGAAGGTTGTGACGCTGTGGTCATCTTGGACAAAGCCGCCAAGCATGCAGGAGGTGGTTACTTGCAGGGTGCCGACGGGTGCGGTGCTTGGGCGGGGGAAGTGCGTCATGGCGATGCCGGGCGTGGGGACCCAAGCGATGGCGCCGGCGTAAATGTTGTTGCATCCCGGGAAGAAACCAGGGACCGAATAGTTCGGGGCGCACGTGGTTTCGTGAATGGCCCCGAGGGCCGTGAGGGTGCTGACGAGGCCAGTGCAGTTCCAGCCAGGCATGGTCATGATGATTTGCGCCGAGCCGCTGCCATCTCCCATGATGACAATCAGTTCCGGATCATAGATTGCATCCGCATCGTGTCCGGCGGTGCCGGGAGCGGCTGCGAGGGCAGTAATGACGAACAGAGCGACAAGCGAGGTACGCATGGGCCTGAATTCGCCGATGCCTAATTTGGCCCTGGGCGTTATTTTGTTCCCCCACGGCAGAGGCGTGTGACGGTACAATCTTGTACAGTGGCCCCGTGGTTTGCTTCGTGGAGTGGACCGACGCAGCGGCCCAGGATGAATTGCCTCTAGATGCTCCACATGCGGTGCGCGTGGGAACCACGCGCGTGTTGTTTGTGCGCACGAATGGCGCGGTCCACGCATTTGAGGGCGTTTGCCCCCACAAGTTTGCCGACCTTGCCGAGGGCCACATGGAGGACGGCTGCCTCCACTGCCCTATGCACGACGCGGCGTTCCATTTGGATGGTGCTCCACGAGCAGGCGATGAATGGGCAGGCTCGCTGCCCACGTTCCCGTGCAAAGTTGAGGACGGTCGCGTCCTCGTCCAACTCTAGCGCCGAGGGCGTTGCTTGGATTATTCGTTCATTTGGTCAGCGGAGTGGCGCTGCATCATATCGGCACCCCAGGTGTACCAGAGCGCGCCAAACACGATGGGGCCAAGCCAAGCAGCACTTAGCATGGCAGCGACGCGCAGGTTCACGTCGAGGGCAAACAAAGCGCCAACGTACAGACCGAGTCCAAGGAGCCCGCCAATCACGATGCCGCAGCCTAGAAGCCGATGTTGTCGGTAGAAGGGATCCAGCTCATCCATGTGCCGGGGTTCAGGGACCACGCCTAAGACCATACAGTGACGCGAGGAGTCGGGCCCCTGGATAGCCGTTGTCATGTCGCGCTGGGGATAATAACCCACGAATACGCAGCCATCCGCATTTAAAGGAGGGGTGAAAAAGTGGCGAAAGGCGCGGCGCGAAGGCCACTTATTCTGGCGAGGTGCCTTCGACTTCGGTGACGCGCTCGCGCACAGACCAAAGCTCCGGCCAGAGGGTTTGGTGGATGTCTTCTTCCAGTTGGCGAACAGCATAGCCCTTGAGGCTCTTCACGTCGCGGCCAATGATACGCTTGACCACGGCCAGGTGGGTTTGGCGCCAGAGGTAGACTTCCTGATCCAAGTCGGTCATCGCTTCCATCATGACGAACAAGTCGCTGCGGTGGCCAGCGCGCAAGTAGATGTCGTCGAGGGTTTCGCCTTCGCGCTCGAGTAGGGCTTCAACGTGGGGCCACACGGTGGGCGCTTCCTTTTGCAGGATACGGAAGCCGGGACTTTCGGCGCCACTGCCGTTGCCCAGTTGCCTGCGCACTTCGTGGAAGTCGTTGGGCGCCATGGTGTCAAAGACAGCCAGAGCCATGGTGTTGGCGCTGATTGCTTTGCGGCATCGGCGAAGCAAGCGAACCGCCGTGAACAAGTCGTCCTTGTCGAGGTAGGTCTTCAGGCGACCCAGTTCTTCGCGAACGAGCTTGAGCCACAACTCAAAGCTCTGGTGAATGGTTTGGAACAGCAACTCATCCGGGTGGGCGCGTTCTTCAGGAAGCTTTTGCAGGCTCAGAAGCTCATCCACGCGCATGTAGCGTTCGTAGTCCGTGTCGCCGGTTCCAGGTAGGCTGGGTCCGCCGGCACCGTGGACGGGACATCCGTGGCCTGTTGCGATGTTTTTGGTATCCATGGAAGCCCTCATTGCGCATATGTGCGCAACCGCCCATGGGCGGCCCCATTTCAAGCCATTGGCTTCCTGGCCGCACCCGACCCTTCCGGTTCTGCACGACAGGCATTAAATATCCTCAGCGCCGAGAAAAGGCCATGGGCCTCGCACGCTTTGCCACCAAGCTCGCCTGGAAGACCACGAAATTCACTGTGAAACACGTGGTTGTTCCAATCGCCATCAGCGCCATGGCTGCCGTGGTCATCAACGACCTCGCCGAACGCATCCGAGAGGGCTCTCCGGAACCCAGCGGCCACGTGGACGCCGTCATTCGACCTGAGCCATAGGCCATTGGTTAGGATTGGAAGGCCCACTCGGCCGATTCCGCTCCCCACCTTTTTCATCCCCCTTTGAGTCGCCCCCTCGTGGTCGACTTTCTGCTCACGGACGAACAACGCATGATTCGCGACATGACGCGCGAGTTCGTACAGCAAAACATCACGCCAGCCCATGTGCGCGAATGGGAACGCGCAGGCCACCACCCGGACGACATCTACACCAAGATGGCCGCCCAGGGACTCCTTGGCAGCAGCTTCCCGCAAGAATTCGGCGGCGCCGGCCTCGACGCCATCGCATACGCTTTGCTCACCGAAGAATTGGCCAAGGGTTGCAGCAGTCTTCGCACCAGCATCAGTGTCCACGGCAGCCTCGCCGGAACCACGATCAAATACTTCGCCAACGACGCGCAAAAGCAACGCTGGCTTCCTGAGATGTCCACCGGCACCAAGCTCGGCGCCTGGGCCCTCACAGAACCCGGAAGCGGGTCTGATGCTGCTGGCATGACCACCACCGCCCGCAAGGATGGCGATGAATACGTCATCAATGGCCAAAAGGCATGGATCAGCAACGGCGGCATCGCCGACCACATCATTGTCTACGCCAAGACCGACCCCGAAGGCGGCCACAAGGGCATCAGTTGCTTCATGGTCGACAAGGGCACCCCCGGATTCCAGGTGGTGGCCGAGGAGACCAACAACAAACTTGGCCTTCGAAGCAGCCCAACCGCAACCCTTGCGTTCGAAGAATGCCGCGTCCCCGCCGAGAACCTCATTGGCGAGGAAGGCAGCGGTTGGAAGAACGCCATGTTCGTCCTGAACCACGGCCGCCTCAGCGTCGCCGCTGGTGGCGTCGGCATCGCTCAAGCCGCGTACGAAGCGAGCCTCAAGTACGTCCACGACCGCGAAGCCTTCGGCAAGCCAATTGGTTCGTTCCAATTGGTCCAAGCGATGATCGCGGACATGGACGTGCAGATTCAAGCCAGCCGCCTCCTGGTCTGGGAAGCTGCCCGCCGCCGCGAAGCCTACGACGCTGGCGAATGCAGCTACAAGGAATGGATGCTGGCCGTGAGCCGCGCCAAGTTGTTTGCCGCCGAGATGAGCCTCAAGGTCTGCGAGGACGCCATTCAAATCCACGGCGCCAACGGATACACGGACGAGTTCCCCGTCGAGCGCTACTGGCGCGACGCCAAGGTGCTTGGGATCTACGAAGGCACCAACCAGATTCAGCGCCTCATCATCGCCCGCACCGTGACGGGCCTCAAGGACGCCTAGCCTGGCTTGCCTCGCCCCGGCGCTTCCTTCGTCGCTCCTCCTCTCTTTCTTTGCCCCCTGCCGTTGCGGGGTTTTCCAGTCCTAGCTCGCGCTCAAGCTAGAGGAATCTCAAGCAAGACGCCGCCGACGCTGGGTCGCGCCTTCCTATGCCTACACTAGGTGCAGACAACGCCGAGCTTGCCCGTCTTGGCAGCCTTTTGGATGTCGTCAGCAATGCGCTTGCCGGTGCTGAGTCCAGGGCCAATCATCTCCGAGTAGGGGCTTCCTTGGATGAACGGATTGGTGCCGGCAACGATGCGGGCGCTGATTTCGAAGACCTTGAACTCAAGGTCAGGCGTGACGATGGTTTCGAGGCAGAAGGGCCCCCAGAGGCCGCCGAAGCGGTCGTAGGATTCCTTGACGACGCCTTCGCCCATCTGAAACACCTTGGGCAGGAGACTCTCGCGGATGACCATCGGGATGTTGCCGGTGACAACGAATTGTGGGTCGATGCCGGCTTCGGACAGTTCCTTGATGGAGCCGATGCGGTTCAATTCGTCAATGTTGGACTCGTCGCGGCGGTCAATGCTGAGCATTTGCAAGTTGCCGCGCCCGTCGATTTGGAAGCCGTCGTCGTCGATGCGGCTGTGGAAGTAGTGGAGGTAGTAGCGGGTGCCCATGACGAATTCTTGAATCGTGTGGGGTTCGCCTTCCTGGATTTGCCGCTTGTACTCGTGGTAATTCTTGGCAATGAAGAATCCCTTGCCGCCCTTGGCGCCGTGGTACTTGACAATCACTGGCTCAGTGATGTCGCGGGGGTCTTCCACTTCTCGAGGCATGGTGATGCCGGCCTCTTCGAGCCATTCGCGTTCCTTGTCGCGGTCCGATTCAAAGTCGAGCACCATGCGGTTGCCGTAGACAGGCACTTCGATGCTTGTGAAGTCCTTGGCGCCCATGTATTCGATGAGGCTGCCGTGGGGAATGATGATGACATTCTGTTTGCGCAGTTCTGGCGCGAGCTGAATCAACTCGTGGTAGGACTCCAAGCGCAGGATGGAATCTGGCTTGGCTTCAGGGAACGCATCGTAGTAGCGCAGGTCCCGGTCGCCGGCGATAATCGCCATGGTCCGGAAGCCGAGCTTCTTGGCTCCGTGGAAAATTTGCAAGCTGCTGTGCGATGCCGCAGTGGCGATGCACAGATCATCCGTGTCGTAACCGGCTAGCCAGTCTTCGACGCCCATGGCGCGGCGAGCCGCCGACGCTATTTGACGGATGCGGGCGCGGGAGCCGACGTTTTGGCGAATTCAAAGTGTCCTCGCGCCACATCCACAACCCGCCCACCAACTTCGGGCCGCCCGTCGGCGCTGGCGCGGATGTGCAATCGTGAATCTCGGCCCATTTCTACGCCTTGGTGAATCACTCGGGCCTTGTCGAGTTCTCCGGCGCGGTGCAACCAGGCAGCCAGGGGCCCTGCTGCACCTCCTGTGGCGGCATCCTCTGGGATTCCTACAAAGTCCGCAAAGAATCGAGCGTGAATGTCGTGGTCTGAATGGGATGCAAAGACATAGAGGCCGGCAACTTCGGGCCCGCTGTAGGTGCGTGCATCCAGGTTGGCCCGTCGAACCGCGTCCGAGTCTGCTACCTGCACGATGCCAACCGGAGTGCCCGTGGAGACCACTTGCGCGGCAATGGGGCGTACTCCGAGGCTTGCTTCGAGGTTGTCGAGGGGAATATGTGCGCCAAAGGTGGCTTGATTTTGCGCCATCCAGAGCAAGTCGCCTTCGCGCCGCACCGGGATGCGCCCCACTTGAAGATCTAATTCCGTGTCCCCGCCAAGCACATGTGCCGTGCCAAGTGTCGGGTGGCCTGCGAAGGGAAGTTCGGTTTGGGGCGTGAAGATGCGGACGGGCCAGGCCCCGTTTGACTTGGGGCCGGTGACGAATGTTGTTTCTGAGTGGTTGGTTTCGTTGGCGATGCGCTGCATCATGGCATCGGTGAGGTCGTGGGCATCGAGGACAACGGTGAGAGGGTTGCCCGTGAGTGCAGTTTGGGTAAAGACATCCACGACGCGGTATTCCATGCGAGGGAAGATTGCCTTCGAGTTATTGAGCTTGAAGCCGCCCATAGGCGGGCCGGAAGGTTCGTGTCAGGCCCAAGGGTGGCGCGTTTGTGGACAAACCCACCCTCCGCAGCCACATTCGCGCCCTTCGCTCTGGCATGAAGACCTTGGTGCGGGCGCAGGAGGAGGATTTGGTGAATGCAGCCATCGTCAGTGATGAGGATTGGGCAGAGGCGTCCACGGTTCTGGTGTACAAGGCAGTGCAGAGCGAATTGTCGGTGGTTTCGGCCACGAATCAGGCGCTTCGAGTGGGTAAGCGGGTGTGCTTTCCCCGGGTTGGCCCGGGCCGAAGTTTGAGTTTGCATGAGGTGCGCGACTGGTCGGAATTGTCGCCGGGCGCTTTTGGCATTCCCGAGCCTGCTGAATCGGCGCCTGTTGTATCGCCTGCGATGGTGGATATTGCCTTGGTTCCAGGGCTTGCGTTTACCGAGGGAGGTCACCGTCTTGGCCAAGGAGCAGGATTCTATGATACCCTGTTGCCGATGCTTGGTGGGGTGTCCTGGGGCGTTGGTTTCTCGTGCCAAATTGTGGACGAGGTGCCCCGCGAATCCCATGACCGTCCAGTGGACCGCGTCATCTGGCCCGGCAGTATATATTGATATGTTCGAGTCCTATTGAAACTGTCAACGCCTGCCGATGCAGGACAGCGCGAGCTTCGCAGATTGCCGATTGTTTGTGATGAACGCTTATCATGCCCAAGTGCTGAGGCACGCTCGGTCAGCGCCATGAATCCCAAAAACCCCCTCCAAGTGTTGCTACACCAGCAAGTGGGCATCGATTCCTTTGCTCTTGATGGCGATGACACACAAATTGTTGAAACCTGGGACGAGCGGCCCCGCCGCGTCCTACTCCACTGATGGGGGCAAGAAAATTGGCCGCCCCCGCTTGAAAAAAGAGAGGAAGGGGGAAGAGGCAATCAATAAGTGAGGCGTTCAGTACTCGACGCTTCCAACCAATCCTTGGTTCGCGGCGGCTTCGCTACTCGAGAAGATGAAGGTCCATTCTCCGGGTGCGTACCCGCGAAGGTCCTCCGTATCGAGGCTGAAGTAATCGGCCTCTTCGCCCTCAAGGGACAACACCACTTGGCCGGCGCCATCAAGCAGTTCAATGCTCACCTTGCTTTCTAGCAAACCAAAGGTCATGCCTTGGTAGTGCCAGTCCAGTTCGAACAATTCGAAGCCTTCGTAGACATCCCAGGTGAAGGTGTATCCTTCGCCAAGCAAGACGAAGCCGTTGGTGCAGAAGTGAACATCTTCAGGGCGCTCCTGAGGTTCAGCAGTGCTGTTCTGAGGAGGGGCTTCGTCGTTATCGCCGTGGGCGTGGTCATCCGCAGTGCCGTTTTCGTAGTGGTGGTGATGGTAGTGGCCCGTTTCGTTGCCCTCGTCGGCAGGCTCGGGTTCAGGATCTTCGGGAGGCGCGGTGCTGTTTTGGCTGGGCTCTTCGGTTTGGTTGCCGGCAGTTTGGTTGCCGTGGCCTTCGCCTGTGCAGAGGTCTGCAACGGGGCAGTCGTCAACAGGCGCAGAGGTAGGTTCGAACACATCGCCGAGCAGTGCCGCGGCACCGCCAGCTAAGACGGTTGAGAGAGACAGAAGAACAGAGAGTGTTGCATTCATCAACAGAAAAGCGTCGTTCAATCCTACTTAAGCAGTATAGTTCTATCAAACGAATCAACTAGTGTTTCCCGGCTCTACGCGGGCTTTGCACGGGTTTTTGCATGGCCCAACAATGGGCGTTTGTGCGCAGGCGAGCTAGGGCCAAAATCCGACTCGATGCCCAATTGCGCGGCTTACCGGGAACGGAGCACATACATCTCATCGTGACCCTGGTGCGCGGGCACATTCGAGAGCCAGTCAATCTAAAATTGATTAAGCAAGGCCCGAGCCAGCTTTCGCCCTTGGAAACGGGCGATCTTTGCCACACCATTACCCTGGAAGAACCGGGACAGCGGCGCTGGATCGCCGTTCCTGTGGCCCCGTGGATTGAGCCAGGGGTACACCACCCCATCTTGGTGGAACTCACTTGGCCCAAGCGTCGATTACGGCGAGCGTTCCACCTCGGCGAACACGGGGGCCACTGGCGACTATACTCGGGCCGAAGATGGACACCATGGCTCAAGATCCGCGCCAGCCGCACCAAGGCCCGAGCCGAAACCTCCAACGCCCAGGGCCGCTGACCCCCACTTGTGGCAGCAGACGAACGCCCGGCCAAACTCCTTGCTCGAACGCCCGTGGAGCCCCCTCAACTTGAGCGCTTGCTGAAGCTTGACACCGTGGCCCAGGACACCGCCAGCGGCGCGGGCGTGGATTTGCAGTTTGAGTTTGGCCCCGTGGTGGCGTACATTGCCGGATGCCAACAGTTTCTTCGCTTGCACCGTGGCGGCGAAGCGCCCGGCACCGTGGAATTGATGCTGCCTGCCGACGGAAAGGCCGCCTTGGAATCTGCTGGCTTTGAACTGCTAGAGCCGTATGGCGCCGTGTTCAAGATGTTCGGTTGGTCCCGCATCGACCCCATGGCTGGTCCAGCAGACGCCATTGACGCGGCCATCAAGGGTGCCTTTGAGCATGCCCGATCCCGTGGAAAGCCCTCTTTGTAGCCCTGATTTTTGGCGCCTTGATTGGCCCAAACCTAGCTAATTCAGTAACACTCCGGCGCGGCTATGAAGCCCTCTAGCCGATGCCCCAACTGGTGGGGTCGCCTCTGGCCGCACCAGGTTTGATCCCATGAACAAAACAATCCTCGTCGCAGCTATGCTTCTGTTCGTCGCCGTCGCTTCGGTGCCTACCGCGTCCGCTGCTGACTACTGCAAGACTCACGGTGCCTGCGTGAGCGTCTCCGGCAGCGGCGTATTCGTTGGCGACTGTCGCCAATTGACCTGTGCCGGTGTCTGGTGGGGCAACGGCGAGGTGTGCTTCGGTTTCAGCTACCAAGTCCCTCAGTGCTTCATCATTAGCTAGACCCCGGCACCCAACGCCAATTCTCCCCTTCCTCTCAAATCGCAGGCGCCCACCGCGGCCTCTAGCTCAATGGCTGCCTGCACCCACAATCAAGGTGAACCCATGAACAAAACCGGAATCTTGCTGGCCGCTGGCCTGCTTCTTGCCGCCAGCCTAACTATCGCCCCCTCGGCCAGTGCCGTGGACCCCTGCCAAGCCTATGGCGCCTGTGTGACCGTAACCGACAGCGGTGTGTTTGTTGGCGACTGTGACAAGCTCACATGCGCTGGCGTTTGGAGCTACGGCAGCGAGGGCCCCCTCTGCGCCGGCATCAGCTACCAAGCACCCATGTGCCTGTAGATTCAGCAAACGCTGCTTCCCTCTCCCCCTCCATCCCGCACTTGAAAATTAACTCAGCAGAGTGGTTTTTGCCACCTGCCATGTGCATCTTATCGCGGCCCGCCACCATGGCCGGCATGCCGGAATCCAATCGCCGGCAAGGACTGATTCCCATGAACACCACATCCAAAGCCATCCTCTCTGCCACGCTCATCGCCTCCCTGGCCTTCGCCGCTGCTCCCGTGGCAAGCGCCGATCCCGGTGTTAGTGTCTGCCCCAAATACATCCAACAATGTCTCTTGACCGCCTACGTCACGGAAGACGGCGCCGTCTGTTTCTACTTCAGCTCGCAAGTCCCAACCTGCACCCCCGACGGCGTCGTCTCAGTTGACGGCTTTGGCCTCTGCATCCGTGGCGTACAGTGCATCCTGACGGTCTACTTCACCGACGACTCGGTCTGCTTCTACATCAGTGAGCAAGTCCCCACTTGCATCTCCCTCGCCTAGATAGACAGAGAGACCCCCACATTCTACCTTCTCTGCCCTTCCCCTACTTCGGATTCCAAGCCCGCATGAGCAAACTGTTGCCCACGACGCTAACGCTGCTAAACGCCATCGCCCCCGCAGCAAGCATGGGGTTGAGTAGCCAGCCCGTAAGCGGATACAAAGCCCCCATGGCGAGTGGAATGAGCAGCACGTTGTAGCCAAACGCCCAAACGAGGTTTTGGCGAATCTTTCGCACCGTGTAGGCCGACAGTTGCATGGCAGTCACCGCGCCATTCAGATCACCCTTCACGAGCACGATGTCGCCGGTTTCTTTTGCAACGTCGGTTCCGGTTCCCACTGCCACGCCAACGTCCGCTTGAGCCAATGCGGGCGCGTCATTGATGCCGTCACCCACCATCGCGACCACGGATCCTTCTGCCTGCAACCGCTTGATGTGGCCCGCTTTCTCATCCGGCCGGACATCGGCGGCGACCTCCAAGATACCAACGGACGCAGCAACGCTTTGCGCCGTGGCGGCGTTGTCTCCAGTCAATAAGACGACCCGGGCGCCCATGCGGTGTAGTCGCTCAACCGCACCACGGCTGGAGGGTTTGATGGGGTCTGCGACAGCAAGAAGGCCCACGATTTTTTTGTCAAAGGCCACGAGCATCGCCGTTCGCGCTTGGGATTCCTCGGCGGCAAGCTTTTGCTCCCAAGAGTCGACATTGACATGGTTTGCCGCCATGAGGGCGCGATTGCCAACCAACACATCCACCCCGTCGCTCGTTCCCGAAACACCTTGCCCCGCGAGGGAGGCGAACGACCGAACCTTGGGAATCTGAATGCCCCGCTCGGAGGCGCCTTGGACGATGGCATTGGCTACCGGGTGCTCGCTTTGTTGCTCAACGGCGGCGGCAAGGGCAAGCATCCAATCTTCGTTGGTTCCATCCTTTGCCACCACGGACACCAGCGCCGGGCGGCCTTCTGTAACGGTTCCCGTCTTGTCAAGCACCACCACACCCACCGCTTGTACCCGCTCTAGGGCCTCGCCGCCCTTGATGAGAATGCCTCGTGCGGCGCCGAGTCCGGTGCCCATCATGATCGCGGTTGGCGTCGCAAGCCCCATGGCGCAGGGGCAGGCAATCACGAGAACACTGACGGTGATTAGCGATGAGAATACCAACACGGTTTGGCTGGCCGGAAGCCCGTACAGATTGGCACCGAGCGCTGCCCAGAACAGACCGGCTGCGAGGGCCAACACGAGGACCGTGGGCACAAATACCGCACTGACACGATCGGCGATGCGTTGCAGAGGCGCCTTTCGCTCATTGGCTTCCTGGACGAGTTTGACAATCTGGGACAGCAAGGTATCCTCGCCAACTTTGGTGGCTTCGATGGTCAATGCGCCCCCATGCACAATAGTGGCCCCCACAACCTCGGCCCCTCGGGATTTTGCTGCGGGAATCGGCTCGCCCGTGACCATGGATTCATCCACGTGGGCCTCGCCCTCAAGCACCCTGCCATCCACTGGGATTTTCTCACCGGGTTTCACAAGCAGGTGGTCTCCCACAGCCACGTCCTCGATGGGCACTTCCATCGCTTGCCCATTGGCGTCCAAGCGCCGGGCCGTTGGCGGAGCCAAGTCCATGAGTGCATGAATCGCCGACCGTGCGCTCCGTTTGGCGCGCGCCTCGAAGGTTTTTCCAAGGCTAATGAGCACGATGATGACGGCGGCGGTCTCGAAGTACGTGGCGTGCGCCATGGCCCCCTGGATTACCAAGACGGCACTCAGGAAGTAGGCGGCACTGGAGCCTAATGCAACGAGGGTGTCCATGGTGGCCGATTTGTTTCGAAGCGCTCGCCACGCGCCCTTGTAGAACATGAGCCCGGCACCAAATTGGACTGGCGTTGCCAGGGCCCAGACGATCCAGCCATCGAATGGCACGATGGCGCCGCCAAGTGGCAGGTAGATCATGGTGTAGATTAGAATCGGCAATGTGAGCACTGCCGCAATGACCGTGCGGCGCAGCCATGCGTGGGCTTCGTCCTCAACGTCATCGGTAGCAATTCCGTAGCCGGCCTTCTCCACTGCCCTCTTGAGCAGCCCCGTCGCGACGTCTTGGTCGCTTTGCACCATCGCTTGCTCCGTGGCCAGGTTCACAGCCACATGAGTGACTCCAGGAACTTTTTCCAGGGCGTGTTGAACATGCTGCACGCAATTGGCGCAGGTCATGCCGGTGATGGGGAGACGTTGCTCTGCCACGACCCCCTATGGTCTTGCTTGCTTTGAGCACCTTGTGCTTTGCAATTGCAAAATTGACGGGTTAGACGCGCACGACACCAATGGCCACAAGCGCCAGGACCACGGAAAACGCCGCCAGCATGAGGGCAGACAGAATCGCAACCGCAGGCGCAAACCAGGTCCAGCGAGACGCACCGTGCGCCATCATGAACGAAAACGCCACGACCCAGCCAAAAATACCCATGAGCAAACCGCCAACACCCCACAAGCCCTGAGCCTGCAAGAACACGAAGCCGCCCGACAGCCACCACGCCACCTGGTACGGATTGGTCAATGCGGCAGCCAGTCCCGCAAGGAATGTCGCGGGCTGATCAGCCGCCTCTGCTCCCGCTCGGCCCTTCCAAGTTTGCACTGCAAAATACGCCATCAACAACGCGCCCGCGCCCGCCGCCACCCGGATCACAACGGGGTGGTCTAGGATGGAGCCGAGGCCAAAAAGCAGAATCACGAGGTAGATTACGTCCGCAACCGGCGCGCCCATACCCACCCGGATGCCAGACCAGGCGCCGTGGCGGCTGCTTTCCTTGGCAATGAGGGCATTCATGGGCCCGGGGGGCGCTGCAAGGCTCAGACCGAGCCACAGGCCGAGCAAAATGGCAAGAATCACGACAATGAACTCCGAAGTTGAATATGGGCACAGGGCTCAAAGAGGCCGCAGGCCATTCGACGCCCCATGCGCACCATTCTGCTCATTGCTCTGCTCGCCCTGCTCATGATTCCCGCTGCGGCGGCACAACCTGACATCGTCGGCACCGCCCGGGACCTAGTCGTGAATACGTGGGAATCGTATGAGCCATGCTTCCTGATGACTGCCCAACCCATTGAGCACCCAACGGACCTCGTTTGGATGGCCGCCAACATTGCACTCTGCATTGCGACTCAGTAATCGTAATCCCGGTCGTCGTCGGATTCAAGCTCAACACCGAGCCCGTGAACCATGCGATTGACGTAATTGAAGTACGACACCACTTCCGTTGCGTGAAGAATCGCATCGTCTTCAAAGCCCGCCGAGCGAAGAGCCTCCACAGCCTCCTTTCGGCCCCTGCCAGGGCTGCGAGTCAAACCAAGCGCGTAGTCTGCCAGCGCCCGCTCATCAGCATCCAATGACACGCCTTCGGGGTCCGCCGCGAGCGCCTTCACCCAGGCAGCATCCTTGACGTACTTGTTGAGCGCCTCGCCGTGGTGAATGACGCAGTAAGTGCATTCATTTTCCGCACTGACCACCACCGCAAGCAGCTCCCGCTGGCGACGACTCAACGGCCCCTTGCCAAACACTGTGTCCATGTAGAGATCAAGGTGGGTGCGCAGACCCTTTGGGCGAAGGCTCTGGATGCGGAGCACATTGGCAACCCGACCTCGCGACCGCTGAATCTCATCATAGACCTTGAACAAATCTCCTTCGGCCTCGTCCTCAGAGATGACACGGATGTACGGCATGGCGCAGGCGACGGACCGCGACCCGGGTTAAGGCCGTTGGGTGCTTGAGTCAGCGCTGGCAGGCACATCATCACACGGCAATGGCAAGTGAACTCGGAACACGGTGCCCGGATCGCCCTCAAGGACAGAAATGAGGCCCCCTTGGGCTCGAACAATACCCTCCACCACTGAAAGCCCTAGGCCGTGCCCGCCGGCATCCTTTCCTTCGAAGGCACGAAACAAGTTGCCACGAATCGCATCATCAATCCCTTCGCCTTGATCCCCGACGGACAAAGCCAACGCAGACCGTTCCACGTTCACAATGATGTCCACACGCCCACCAACGGGGCTGTGGCGAAGCGCGTTGCCGATGAGATTGAACAAAACTTCTCGAAACCGAGTAGCATCAAGATTCACTTCTGCATGCTTGGGACGCACCCGGGACTCCAAGTAAGCACCCTTGGCTTCTGCTTCGGGAGTAAGCAGCGCCACCACTTCCTGCACCGTTGCCCCCACATCGAAGGGATGCGGACGCAGGCGCAGGGTCCCAGTCTCAATGGCAGCAAAGTCAAGAAATTCTGCAGACAAGCACTCCAAGTGGGCCACATTGCGCCGAACCAAATCCACAACCGTTTGCTGGCGGGTACTCAATGGCCCCAATGATCCATCGGCAAGTAGGGCCATGAGCCCATTGATTCCAGCAAGGGGCGTGCGAAGCTCATGGGCAAGATAGGCAAGATTTCGACTCTCAGGGCCTAGGGGTTCTGTAGGCGTTGCGGAGGCAGATACGGATCGCGTCATCGTCGACATTGGTCGCTTAGCCCCGGCCATACACATGATACGCCAGGCGCCTTACGTACCTTTGGCCACAAAGAGTCGGCCAACAGGAACGATTTAGGAATCTGACCAGTCGGTTTTTGTCTGCACCCTCAAATCGCCTCACGCAATGAATTGGCAAAGCCTGGCAACAGTCTCCATGCTCATGGCCATATTGTTTGCCGGGTGCCTCGGACAAGACCCCCCCGAAACTATCGGCGCCAAACCAGCATATGACGCCGCGGCCGAAGATGCTGACGAAAAATTCGCCTACAGTCTATTCCTTGGAATCACTGGCACCGAGGGACCCCTTGATTGGAATCGATACGAATCCGTCCTTGCCAATGCATCGACCACAGGGGCGCAATTGGCAGATGGCCTCAACCAAAACGTGCCCAACGGAGCCTTCGGCGACGGCAAACTGGGCGCTTGGTTGTCCACGCATTTTGCCTACGACGAAGACAATTATCTGGTCGGCAGCCAATTTACCCAAGTGCTGGCAGATGGGACACAAACCCACGTCTTTACGCCATTCACGGGACCCTACGCAGGTACGACCGCTTTGCCTAACATGATTCAAAATCAACACAAAACAACCCAATCCACACTTCAATTCCCGACTCCCTGGGCCGCAGCTCAACCCACTTTGGACGCCGTCGCAGACCACTTGAATCAATGGCAACTACGCGGCACCGACAGTGAGGACGAGATTCCGAAGGGCGAAACCGTGCTTTGCGCCCTGCGCACCCACACAGACCAGTGGTCCCTGAGCAGCGCCGACGCCGCCAGGGTTGCCCTTGGAGACCCGGTATTCAGACAGCACATGGACGAGCTCAAAGGCGGGGAACTCAGCTACTATTACTTCCCAAGTCTCGCAGTGGAAGAGGCATGTCCTGCCGAATTGGACGTACTGGACAACTTCTGGGCCATCTCCTACACTGACCTCGAC
>JBFJXT010000020.1:0-15235 GCA_041623015.1 Thermoplasmatota archaeon
AAAGCATTCATTATGCGGGTTCCGGTTTTTGCATCACGGTTTTTAACTGGCAACGAACCGTCAAGTACCGCGTGGGCGTGCCGACCGTATGGGCCGTATTTGGCTGATTGCGGTATTGTTGATTGCCGGCTTTTCTGGGTGTCTTTCGGACACAGACCTCCAGGACGCTTCGACGGACATCGAGGCGGCTGCACCGGTTGGCGGCGAAAGCACCGAGCGCACATACAGGCCCAATGTGTGGCTCCTCGACACCCCGATTCCCGCCAACACACGCATCAGTGGCGGCGCCGAGCCAAGCATTTTGACCAGCAAAGACGGCAGCACCATTTGGATTGGTGACACCTCTGGACTTTACTTGAGCAACGACCAGGGGGCCACGTGGCAAGAAGGCGCGGACCCATTCCTGGCAAGCGCCGACGGCTGGACGCTTGCAGAGGATGACGCGGGCAATTTCTACTTTGCAACCACCACCACCGTCACTTTGTCCATTGCCCGCAGCAGCGACAATGGCCGAACCGCAGACCACGTAGACCACATCGCGGACGCAGCTCCCGTGGCCGACCGACCGTGGATCGCGGCACGTGGCGATGGCGAGGTTGTGATGTTCATGTACGACTTTGGCCGCTCCAACTCGGAAACATGCGTTCACTCCACGGATGGCGGGGAAACTTGGCTTGACCGTGGATTGCTCACCGCGTCACCCCAAGGCGGCAACACCGTGTTTGACAAGGACGGCAATTTCTACGTGGGAGAAGACGCGGGCCGCATTTGGAAATTCAACGGCACATGCTTGCAAGACGCCGGCGCCAAGGACATGTTCAACCGGGACCTAGGCGCCAATAATATGCTGCAAATTCAGTACGAAGACGACGATTTCTACATGGCCGCCGTCGGCTCTGGCAATCGAGACATTTTGCTTGCTGGCAGCCAAGGATGGAGCGACTACCCGACGGTTATGAAGGTCTCTCCGCCGGTGCTCAAGGGTAATGCGTTTCCAACCATCAGCGTTCACGAAGGGCAAGTTGCAGTAGCTTGGTATGGCTCCGAGACTCCCGGCGATCCAAGCGACGCTGCCTACAATGGGGCGTTCAATGTGTACCTGGCCGTGATTGACGGCTTCTGGAGCGAGTCACCCTCAGTTCGCCACGTTCGCATTACGGAGGAACCCAACCACGTTGGAGACATCTGCATGGCGGGAATCGGTTGCACTGACGAAGAATCCGACCGTGACTTGCTTGATTACTTCATGATCGACCACGACATCCACGGCGGCATGCACATTGCCTACGGAGATGACGGGGACAGCAGCATTCGAAAGGTAAGCTACGCCTATGTGCCCCCTATGCCCGCCGAGGCGCCCGAAGCCACCCCAGAAACATCTCCAGATGCGAATGGCGACGCGCCGCCCATTGTGGCATTCACGGTCCTAGAGCACGATACGAAGGTGAAAGTGGATGCCAGTGCCACCGTCGATCCCGAAGGTCAACCCATGCAGTATGTCTGGGACTGGGGTGATGGTCGCACGGACACAGGCGTCAAGGCGTTCCACGAATACGCTTCGTTTGGAGCAGTAGAAATCAATCTCACCGTCGTGGATGCGGCCGGCAATGAAGCCTGGAAAACGGAGCGCTTGGTCGTCGGCGATGATGCACCCTACAAGGATCCGCTTGCCGACTGGACCTACACCCCCGATTCGCCCTTTGTGGGCCAGCCTGTCTATTTTTCGGACCTCAGTAGCGACCCAGATGGCACCATTGAATCGTGGGCCTGGGACTTTGGCGATGGCGGTCGAAGCAACGAGTCCAGCCCCACGCACACCTACGCCCGGCCTGGGTCCTTCAACGTTCGCTTGGTGGTTGCCGACGATTGGCAAAACACCGACCAATACGTCCAACGAATCACCGTCGAAGAAGCCCCCGAGGAACCAGTAAACCAGTCACCAACCGCTGAGAAATCCACGCCGGGCCTCGGGCTCGTGGGACTCATGGTAAGCCTGTGTCTTGCGGTTGCTTTGATTTCGCTTCGCCGCCGGTTCTCGTCGTGAAGCTGGGCAGGGGACTTATCGTAGCGAATAGAGGGCTGCGGCACCACTTGCCTTCACCGATGGCTGAATATGGCCCGTATGTCGTGGCGACTTGATGCGACCGGTGATGATTGTCGACTTGGAGTCGACGGCTGATTCTGTTGCTGGGGCCTTAGTGGTGGCAGCTGTCCGTGACCATCTTGCCAATGGTTGCGCAGTCAATATTGTCGGCCCAGGAGTCTCGCCAGACTTGCTTCGTACGGCGTCGGGCATCTTCATTACGGGAAGCCAAGCGATGCTCGATACGGCACCATGGGCGCCAGAACTGTGCAAGAACATTGTGCTGGCGGCGAAGGTAGGCGTCCCTGTGCTTGGGGTGTGCTTTGCGCATCAAATGCTCGCCGTTCACTTTGGCGGAAGCCTTGCCCGATTTGGTGCATTGAATGTGGGTGTACCCCGCGTGAAATTTTCAAAATCCGGGCCCTTTGAACAGGAAGGCGTGGCACTCATTCACACCCATCGCGATTACGTGGCCAAACCGCCCCCAGATATGGTTGTGGTTGGCAAAGGAGGATTTGGTGGAGTCGCAGCACTCGCCCACCAATCATTGCCCATTTGGACCTGCCAAGGACACCCCGAATGGGGCCCCGCCATTTGTCGCCACGAGGGCGCGGCATGGAGTCAGTGGCATGACCAAGAACTGGCCACCGAGGAAGCAAAAGGCATCTTGCGTCGCTTCGGGGCGATGCTGGCAAAAGCATAAGGTCCAGACGGGGCCATAACGCCTTGATGGCCGTCAAAAACGGTGTCGCCGACGAAGCGCTCGGTGCGCTGTATCCCTTCGAGGATTGCTACGTGACACTCGACGATGGGCACACGATGCATTACGTGGAGATGGGCAAAACGGGGCTGCGTCGGCCCACGGTCATCCTGCTTCACGGCAACCCAACTTGGAGCTTCCTGTACCGAGAATGGATTAAGCCGCTAAGCAAAGTGGCCCGGGTGATTGCCGTGGACCACATGGGCTTTGGACGCAGCGATCACCCACCGGACGCAGAATACTACACCCTTGAGCGGCACATTTCGAACTTGGAACAATTTGTCGCCAAACTTCGACTCAAGCGCGTGGTGCCTGTGATGCAAGACTGGGGCGGCCCCATTGGGCTTGGATGGGCCACAAGGCACCCGGACAAAGTGGCAGGCCTTGTGGTGATGAATACGTGGGCATTTGCTGACCACGGCGCACCCAAGCTTCCGTTCTGGTTCAAGGCCATGATGGCGCCGCGGATCGGGGAATTTGTGCATGGGTCCCGCAACGCCTTCGTGGAGCAATTGCTGCCCCGATTGCTCGTGGCTCCCATATCGAAGGCGGTGATGGACGGCTACCGGCACCCGTTCCCGACTCTCAGCAGCCGCTCGGGCGTGGTTGCGTTTCCGCGCATGATTCCAACGGATTCCAAGCACCCGGACTGGAAGACCATGCAAGGCATCGAGCAGGGATTGTCATCGTTGATGGTGCCGGCACAGATTCTCTGGGCCACCAAAGATCCGGCGTTCTCCAAGCGCTTTGCACACTTGTTTCACGAGCTGCTTCCAGGTGCCTTGGCGCCCGAGTGGTTCGACGAAGCGGGCCACTACCTGCAAGAAGACATCCCGGAGCAACTGGTTCCCAAAATTAGGGCGTTTCTTGAGGCACTATAAGCCACAGGTCATTGTCAAGCCATGACACCGAGTCAACATAGCGCATGCTCAATGGGTCCGCCGAATCGGATGGATCCGTGCCAAAGGGATCATCGGCTGGAAACGACCATTGTCCCGTGAATCCTCGGAATGATTCAGAATCGAATTGCCCAGTCCAGACAAGCCGGCCTCCTTCAATTTCAGTGTACTGCGCCGTGGAGATGGCCTCAACTCCAGATGAAACGGATGCTAGGCCCTGGGCTTGGTAATCGCCTAGGCGAATGGTTCTGGCCTCTGGCAGGGTGCTGCCGCCTGGAAGTGGTGTGGCCGTCGTGGAATCTGAGTAATCCCCAACAATGACCTCATATCCGGCAGCTTGCCATAAGGCGGCGAGAATGTCCTCTTGTGCTAACATGCGCAGCCGGAACCAATGCTCGCTTGCCTCCACGGATTGCGCAGGCGGCTCGATGCGCGCTGAGACATAGCCGAACACGGTGTTGTTTACGAAAGTTGTCGGGGTTTCGAGGCTGCTGCAAGCGGTCCATACATACTGCACAGGCACCCCTTCAGAGCCCGTTGAATCCGTCTGAATAAGTGCCGTGTATCCCTCTGGGAGCACCGATTGAACGGCGCTGGCGCTTCGGTAGGTCACTGCCTCAAATCCTGTGCAATTGAGCAAGTCAAAGTCGAGCAACATGGCGATTTCGTGTGGCCCATTTTGCGTCGGCGGCGCGGGGTCTCCCCCACCATTTGGTCCTGGCCCATCGGAGCCTCCGCCGGGATCCGTTGAACTGCCTCCGCTTCCCTTGCTGTCTCGCTCCAAACCCGGCGGCCCGCTGCACCCTGCCAGCAACACCAGGGTGGCCAATGTAACAATCGCAAGCCCGCGCACTAGGGTCATGTTGGGCGCCCCCGGTTCATGGACCTATGCGTCCGCCTCGGGTTGCTCAGCGGCGGCGGCCTGCTGTTCCTTCTCCTCAATCAACTGGTCCACCACTTCCCACACGGTTCGAATGTGGGGAATGGTGATGCTGCCACCGACGACGAGTGCCACATTGAGCGCGTCTAGGATTTGCTCCTTGGTCCAACCCACTTGTACCGCTTGGTCGCAGTGGTACGCAATGCAGTCGTTGCAGCGAAGCACAGTGCTTGCCACGAGCCCGAGCAATTCCTTGGTTTTGCCATCCAAGGCGCCGTCGCGGTACGCAGCCGAATCAAGCGCAAAGAAGCGCTTCAGGTCTCGGTGATCTTCCTTGAGCAGGTGGTCCGTTTTGCGTTGGCGTTCGGCGCGAAATTCGTGCAAGTCCATGACGCCCGAGTCCCACCGTTGTGCTTCATGGTTGTGTCTGGCTCCCCTTGGTCAAATCAAAACCCGAAGCACATCCCCGCCGCCATCATGCGGAACGCATCACGATAAATTCGTGCGAATTACAGGCAAAAGGAAGGAGGAACGAAAAGGAACCGCCAGATTGGGCGACCGAAGACGTACTTACTGCAGCATCAGGACGCGGGCTGTTCGAGCTTGGGCATCGACAGGGGGCTACCCTTGAAGCCAATCGGACCTTCGCCGGCGTAGGTCATGGTGCCGGACATGCTGTAGCCGTCTCCGGATGGGGTGGCGCTCAGGGCCTGAACGAGTTGGTTGCCTGCGCGGTAGCCAATGAGCCAGGTTCCGCCCGGGTGCCAGGGGGCCGACTCACCGCCCCACTGGTTTTCGACGACGTAATTGCTGGCGCCAATCAGCCTCGCGCGGAAGCCGATAGGGCCTTCCCCGGCGTAGGTGATGGCCCCCTCGAGGGTGTTGCCGCCGTCATTGCTGCGGACATCGATGGAGTACAACGGCTGCGTTTGGCGACCGCCAAGAACGAAAATGCCTCCGGTGTGCCAGGGGGCAGAAGCGCCGCCCCACTGGTTCTGGGTTTCAAACGCCATGTTGGTGCCCGCCTCGGTGGCGCGCAGTTCGATGGGGCCTTCTCCGGCGTAGGTCATGGCTCCGGTGAACGTCTTACCGCCGTCCGTGGACTTCATGCTGAGGCTGACAACGGCCTGGCCTTCACGGAAGCCAAGGACGAATGTTCCGCCTGGGTGCCAGGGGGCCGAGTCGCCGCCCCACTGGTTTTCGACGACGTAATTGTTGTTGCCTGCGAGGGTTCCTCGGAAGCCGATTGGTCCTTCGCCGGCGTAGGTCATGGTGCCGACGAGGGTCTGGCCACCATCGGTCGAGGTGACTTCCACTGCCACCACGTTCTGTGGTTTGCTGTCGCGACAGCCGATCACGAAGACTCCGCCGTTGTGCCAAGGCGATTCATCGGTTCCCCACTTATTTTCGATGTTGTATGTAGGCATAATTTCACCTGTATGGTTTGCGCATCGCTGACTAATTCACAAATGAGGGTTTGTGAACATATGGCGATGGGAATTCCGGCCGATTTCAGCTCATTCAATTTTGAATGGGCCTTCATCGACTCTCCGCCTATCTATCCGTATTATTTAATATACAATATGACGGGTATTTATTAGCTATATAAGTTTGAACGCCGGATTCCCTAGCTTGGCTTTGAAAGGCTCGTCGCAATCAGATCATACCTAGTTCTCCGCCCCTCACGCCCGTGCTCGCACGCCAAACCCCTTTCCAATCTCCGCGCTCGCGGCCTTGTGCTGTTTGCGCCCTACGAATCTCCCCTCCAGTTGGGCACCCTTGATTTGCGCTACAAGCGGTTCCTCGCCGACATCACCCTCGACAGCGGAGAAAAGATTCTGGCCCATTGCCCCAACAGCGGTTCTATGCTCGGCATGAAAGCACCGGGGAGCCGAGTCGCAGTGCGCCACGTGGCAGATCCCAAGCGAAAACTGCAATGGACTTGGGAATTGGTTCAGCCGCTGGGCCACGATGCCTGGGTCGGCTGCAATACGCATCGCCCGAACCAAGTGGTGCGCTGGGCCATCGAACAAGGGCACATCCCAGGACTCACCGCCGACGATGGTTTGCGGCCGGAGCAAAAGTATGGCCAAAACAGCCGCATCGATTTCCTGTTGGGCAACGAGGATGCCGGCTTGACCTACGTGGAAGTCAAGAACACCACTCTCGCATTTGAGCCCGGAACAGACGTTCCCGCAGACACCGCCGGAACGCACACAGCGGCGTTTCCGGACGCCGTGACAGCTCGGGGGGCCAAGCACATGGACGAGTTGGTCGCCATGCGTGAAGAAGGCCACAAAGCGGCGGTAGTGTTTCTAGTCAATCGCAAGGACTGCCAGCAATTTACCGTGGCCAGGGGCATCGACTCGGCCTACGGGGCCGCATATGATCGAGCCGTTTCGGCCGGGGTCCAAATGATTCCCCTGGGCGCCGATGCGAGCTTGGAAGGGTGGCGGGTGCGCGGCGTCTTGCCGATCGTTGAAGCTTAATTCAACGATACAACTAGCAACTGTGGCCACTTCATTTCCCAGTTAATTTGTTACAGAAGGGAAATCAAGATTACTAACCCCTCCATTTCTCATGGAAACTAGCCATTAAACCGACTCAATAGATGGTTTTGGGCCAATTGAGGGATGCGGGCCTTGAGGTGGGCTTGTGTCGAAATTGACAGAGGCCTGCCTAGTGGTTAACTGGCAGCCCAGTTAAGGGCTCAAAGGGAAAAGAAAGGAAGAGGAAGGCACAGGGGCCCAAACCGCAGGCTCAGAAGCCCAGCGAGATTTTGCCGCCCAGCGACCTTCGAAAAGGTCGATCATTCCGGGCGGCACGCGCTTCGCGCGGCCACCCATGAACGAAATCTAGCCGAATCAGCAGGCTCAGAAGCCAAGCGAGATTTTGCCGCCCTTTTTCAGCTCATCAAGAGCCGACGCATTGGCGCGCTCGATGGCCTTGGGGTCGCTGACGTTTTGGCGGGCACGGTTGTTCACATCGCCAATCTCACGCTTGCGAGCAGCGTGGTCCGCAGCACGCTCGCCGCGAACAGCCATGACCTTCTCGCGAAGTTCCATGGCCTTGTTGTGGTACTCGTCCGCCTTTGTCTTGAGGGCGATGAATTCCTGGTGCTTCTTGTCAGCCTCGGCGGAAATGACGCGCACTTCCTTCACAGCGGCCACGAACTTATCGTGGTGCTCGTTGGCGACCTTCTGAATGGCCTGGACCTTCTCGTGCTCCTCGTCAGCCTTCTTGAACAGTTCATCAATGGCGGCGTCGGTGTCGGACAAGTCGACACTGGCGGCCTTTTGCTTGCCAAGTTCAGCGTCCAAGGCGGCGAGTTCAGCGCGCTTTCGGCGAACATCGTCAACGAGGGCCTTCTCCTTGGAGGGGTCAAGGACCGTGGTTTCTTGGCGCTCGAGGGCTTGCTGGATTTCACTGCGCAGCTTGCGGGCCTGCAACGGGAGACTCTTCTCCATGGCGCCGGCCTTGCCCTTGCGCTGAGCAATGAGCGCCTTGGCTTGGTCCTGGTACGCATTGCGCAGGTCCTTGAACTCCTTCATTTCCTCGTTCTTGCGATCGCGAGCCGTCTTTTGGTCGTCGATTTCCTTCGCCTTCTCGCGGCGTTGGGCATTGAGCAAGTCGCGGCCCTCGCGGGCTTCACGAGCAAGGTCGTTGAATTCGTTGCGCTGGTCTAGCAGCCCGTGGAATTTGTCTTGCAGGTTGCGAATGTCCACCGGGCCCTCCGCCTTGGCCTCGGCCTTAGCATCAGTTGCGGTCTCGGTCGCGGCGTCGGGGGTTTGGGTCGTCTCAGCAGTCAAAGCGCTCACCTTCGGGAGTCCGCCGAGCCAAGCAATCAAAAAAACACTTCTGTGGAGGGGGGAGGGGGAAAACGGCCCAAAAATGGGCATCCAACAGGAGGGCGCGCGATTTAATCGGCTTCGAAGACCTGAACGCGCACTCGGTTGCTGCCTTCGTCGGCCAACCAGCGGAAGACCACGGCTCGGGCAGCGTGCGGAGGCACCTCAACAATCTCTTCGTCGCCATCCTCGCCGTCCAGTTGCAGCACGACGCGAAGGCGCAAGGTGCGGCTGTCGCTGTCGTTGGCAAGGGTGGCTGTGGTGGTGACCACGTCGCCGGCGGCGGGGGTCTGGGGCACGTGTTCTACGGTGCTCAAGCGCACGGGGACGCTTTGGCTGCGCGGGGAGGCGGTTACGGCGGGAGCGCCAGGGGCATCGCTGATGACCTTGATGCGGGCGCGGCCACCCTTGCGGGGGCGTTCGTGGCCATCGTCGCCGACAGGCACCACATTGAGGCTGACGTGGCCTTGTTCGTGGTCTCCGGCATCTTCGGGCACCTTGACGCGCAGGGTGCCTTCGAGGGTGTTGCCTTCGTCATTCTTGGCACCGAGGCCCAGTTCGCGGTCCGAGCCGGGCTCCATCAGGGGGGCGATAGCGCTGCCGTCTTCGTTGCGCAAAAGGACACCGGTCTTCCAGCCTGCATCTTGCTCGAAGCGAGCCAAGGCGCCGCGGAAGCGGTTCTTGCGGTTGCGAATTTGGACGCTGAATTCGGCGGTTTCTCCAGGGCCGGCCGTGAGAGTCTTGGGGCTGACCTTGACACTAACCCAGCGGCCACCGATGAGGGCGAGGATCAGGAAGATCAGCAGAATCACGACCAGGAGAATCAGGGCCAGAAGCACCAATTCAGCCCAGTCGCCAAACACTTCGTCGAATCCGAGCGCTTCAGCGGCCGGCGTGAGGAAGCCGAGGCCGCCCACGGGGTCGCGACCGTCGCTGGTCGTGTTGGTGGGTTGGGTGGGCTTGGTGGGCTCTACGGGCTCCACGGGGGCGAAGGTGATGTTCATGCGCTCCACTTGCACGCCGAGGCTGGTAGTGGCGTTGCGGGCACTGAGCACTTCAATGACGGACGCATAGGTGGCTGCATCTGCATCGAGAAGAGCGATGGTGAGGGTGACATTGGCCACCGTGCCGGGCGCTAGGGTGACGTTCTCGGGGGTCAGGGTGCGCATTTGGCCGCTGCCGTCCACGATGGTGCCGTTGACGTCAGTGACACCTGGCATCAGGAGCGTCAGGTTGTAGGTGTCGAGGTCAGTGCCATTGTTGGCGATGAGCAGGTTGTAGGTGATGGTCGCGTTCTTCGCGTAGGTGCTGACGGAGTCGCCAAACAACACGCGGTCGCGGGTAATCAAGTCCTCACTGGCATTGAGGTCGGTGAGGGTGGTGCGCCCTTCGGCGAGTTCACGGGGGATGGTCTCGTTGAGGGTGGCGTTCACCAGAAACAGAGCGACACCGGGGACAATCTCCGAGCGCCAGAATGTGTAATTGAGCGTCTCCACGCCGGCATTCGGGGCACTGTCCGAGTCAATTTGGGTGCCAGAGGCAAGTGTCCCCGTGCCAACTTCTTCTCGAGTGGTGTCTACGATAAGGTTCGTGAGCACATCGCCACCGGAGACTGCCGTGTTGTTGTATGTGAAATTGAACCAAGTGTCGGCGCCGTTTTGCCAGACTGTGGTGTTGATGGGGCCGGATTCGAGCACGCTACCCATGGACTGGGCCGCAACGGATTGGCCGGTGGCGGTGCTGGTGAACACGCTTGTGTTGCCTTGTTCGATGACAAAGTTCACCGTGATTTGCGTGCCGGCGTCTGGGGCTGCGGCGGTGCGCACGACGACGCTGTATCCGTCACCGGTGCCATTGGGTGCCTCATGGACCCAAGCGGCAAGAATATCGACCATACCCGCAGCGGCGGCGTTGGGCTCATAGGGGCCGCTTATGCAGCTTGGAGGGGTACAATCTACTGCCTGTGCTGAGTCTCCGGCGGGATCCGTCAGCTCAGGGGCATCTGCGGTTCCAGCGGTCACACTGGGTGCAACCATCATGGCGGCAACAACTACGGCTAAGATCCAGGCTCGGGACATGGGACTCACGGGGTTACTTGACGATGCCAAGTAGGCTCTATTGAGCGCTGAAGCGCCGCCGATATAAATATGAAAAGAGTGGCGCTCGCACGCCCATGGCTGACCCAGCACTCGTCAAGCAACTCTTGGAGATTCTCGATGAACTCGAAGCCCGTTTCAAGGAGGGAACGGTGGTCCTGAAGGAAATGGTGGCATACGTGGAATCGAAGGGCATCAGCCACTTGGATGGCTACCTACGCCGCTGCGGTGCGTTGGACTACCAAAGCCCGAAGCGATTCTTCCAGCAGGGTGTCGATTTGGACGCTGTGCGTGAAGCGCTCAAGAAGGGCGAAGTTCCCCGAGGTCTCGAAGGTCTCCTCGTCGATTAATTCGGCTCCAGGCGCTTGTTGATTGGGTTCGGGGCCTCCAGCCCTGTTCTATCAATCTGGAAGATAGCTGACGATTGAATCGCTTTTCCTGAAGGGCTCGAGGATCGAGTCTGTTCGCTCCACTTTTTCCCTATTTCATCCTTTTCGGAAACAGGGGTGTATCCTTGGGTTTCCTATGGGCTTCCATGGATGTGGAGGCGTTGTGGCGCCGTTACCAAATGGCTCAGGCCATTGCAGATCACGAAGCAGATTATCGTGACTAACCGCTCAATAGCGCGTGGTCGAATCGGCAGCTTGGGTTAGCGTGGCGGTTTTTGAGGCGCCCATATGGGTCGAATAGGGACTTTGTTAGACGAAGCGAAAGTTTGTTCCCGCTGGCATTTTCATGGTGTGCAATTATCTATTTTCCGGCAATGTTTGCTTTTTCTTTGCTGGCCTTTTGAAGGTTATGTGGTGCTACTCATATAGGGTCAGTGACCACATTAGCGTTTCATGGAGGACATGGAGTCTCTGGCTCGATTGGCTTTGCTTCGGTTTGCATCCGAGCCGAACCAGGCCGTAGTGGCTGAATTGCATGACATGTGCTCCAGTCAGGAGCTGGAAGAAAGTCGGTTGATGCTCCTTCGCCACTTGGAGCGGGAGCCCTTGGTTGCGGCGCTTGATGCGGTGGCTCAGGAGGCGTGCGCGGGCTTTGGTTTCCTGGCGAGGTCTGAGGCACGCAACACTGGTTTTTCGGTCCCATTTGATGGAATGGGCGTGGATCGGGCCCTCTCGAAGGCCTAAAGGCGGGGCGTCGGTGCCGGGGCATGGCGCGGTTTTACGAAACGTTGGCCCAGAGTGCAGAGCAGGCCGGGTCTTGGCTGTGCGTTGGGTTGGATCCTGATCCGCAAAAGTATCCGGCGGGCTTGACTGCGGAGGACACGAGTGAATTTTTGCTCGGGGTCATTGAAGCGACCCACGACGTTGCCTGCGCCTACAAGCCCAATGCGGCGTTCTTTGAAGCGCTCGGGGCCCTTGGCCAAACCGCCCTAGAGGACGTGATTGCCGCCGTGCCGCCTGGAATCCCTGTGATTTTGGATGGCAAGCGCAACGACATCGGCAACACGGCGCGAAAATACGCCGAAGCAGCCTTCGAAGAATTGGGCGCCGACGCTGTCACTGTGACGCCGTACCTTGGTTTGGATACGGTTGCACCGTTTGCCGAGTACGAGGAACACGGTGTGTTCTTGCTTGCTCGCACCAGCAACCCCAGTGCTGGCGATTTCCAAGACTTGCCCGTGGATGCCGCCGGGACGCCCCTGTACCAAGCCGTTGCCCGCAAGGCGATGGAATGGAACCAGGACTTTGGTAACATTGGCCTCGTATCGGGTGCCACCTACCCAGACGAATTGGCAACCCTTCGCACCCTAGTTGGCGATGGCGTGCCATTGCTGATTCCTGGCGTGGGCGCCCAAGGTGCCGATGCTCGAACCACCATGGAGCGAGGTGGCGACACAACGGGTCGCTATGCCGTCATCAATGTGGGTCGCGCCGTGATGTACGCGGGCTCTGGCGATGGTTGGCAGGACGAAGTGAAGGCTGCGGCCGCAAAGTTCGCAGCGGACCTTGCACCCCGTCCGGCTGTTGCTTAACTTCGCGCACTGGTCACGGAGAAGTCCTTTCGTTGCATGGTGGCGGCGCCAAAGCTGCCCCAGATGGTAATCCAAACCAGCAGAAGCACCACGGAGAGCCAGGGCGCTATGCCTTGGGCGGGGTCGGGGATGGCTTGGTCAACGATGTTGCGCGCTGTGAATGACAGCGTCAAGAGGCCGGCCGTGTTGACGGATCCCGCGGCGCCAAAGGGCACTTCCCACGCCAAAAAGACGATGAGATTGGCAAGGAAGTGGAACCGTGAGGCTACGAGGCTGATGAAGCCAAACAACGCCGCAAGGCCTGCACCAAGCAGGGGTGCTGCCAGCAACACCGAGCCCGCGATGCGAAGCGCCACGGGCCCACTGGCAATGGTGATGTCGATGAATTCTCCACTTCCGAGGTAAATCCGCTCAACGAGGTACGGCGTTTCCTGGTACCATTGGAACCATTCGATGCCAATGTAGATGGCAAACAGCGCCGCTTGAAGCAGTGATAGGAGTGTTGTTGCCAGCATCACGGCAGCAAGGCGGCTGCGGTATTGCGTGGCTCGCTTGACCGGCCGTACCAGGAGGTAGCTGAGGGTTCGATCTTCAATATCGTCTGCTAGCATTCCACCTGCCAAGAGCAAGGCGACGAGGGGGATGGTGCCGGCGAGAATGAACGCACTTGCCTCGGCGCTGAATGCATCGTATGTACGATCAGCGGGGTAATTATCGATATCAAGGGCGGTTTCCACCAACAGCAGCGTACCAAAGATCGCGGGCAGGACGCTGAGGACGATGGCGAAGATGAATTTCTTCGAGCGAATGAGTCGCCTCAGGGCGAGACGGAAGCTTGGCCCGTGGATCATGCGTTCACCTCCCCGGCAAGGTAATCGAATACACTGTCGAGGTCAGCGTCCAGGGTGCGCAAGCCACTGATTTTCCATGCGGCGGTCGCTTGGTCGTGGACGTTGGCCAGGAAGTCACGCAATCGAAGCGTCAGGACTTCGATGGCGCCGGCTTGAATGGTGACGCCTTCCACGTTGTCCCATGCAAGGAGTTTGGCGCCTAGTTTTCGAGCGTGCGGCGTGGTGATGCGGACTCGGCTTGGCACTTGGCCAAGGTTGTCTCGAACTTCTCGAACGTCGCCTCGAGCCACCAATCGACCACCAGACAGCACGGCCACGTCTCGGGTGAGCCGTTCCACTTCGGGCAAAATGTGGCTGCTTAGAAGCACGGTGCATCCTTCCTTGGAGAGGCTTCGCACGCGGTCTTGGATGCGGCGACGAGCAAGCGGATCGCAGCCAAGAAGGGGCTCGTCCAGCAACAACAAGTCCGGTTGGTGAATGAGTGCCTGGGCCAATTTGACGCGCTGACGCATGCCCTTGGAGTAGGTCTTGATGCGTCGGTCCATGCCGTCCGTGAGGCCCAGCGCTGCAAGTTCTTCTTCGGCGGCCACGCGGGCTTTTGATCGTTTCATTCCGCCAATTTCGGCAAGGCGGGCAACGAATTCGGGGCCGGTCATGTCCTCGTAGAAGGCGTCTTGTTCGGGAACGAAGCCGATGCGTCGAAGCACGTTGGGGTTGTCCCAGATGGGTTGGCCAAAGGCACGCGCGGAGCCAACGGTGGGGCGCACGTGTCCCGTGCAGACCTTCATGAACGTGGATTTTCCAGCGGCATTGGGGCCAACGAGGGCGGTGATGTCGCCGTCCAGTTCCATGCTGACTCGGTTCATTGCCACCACGTCGCCGTAGCTTCGGGTGACTTCGTTGAGTTTCAACACGGGGCCAGCGATTCGGGAGTGGCTGCTTTTGCTGGAGCTCATAGGAGTGCCTCCAGGCGGTGCAGGCGTCGGTGGGTGAGCCAGAGGCCGAGGACGGCGGTGCCGAGCATGATGGCGTAGACAATGGCCGTGGCTGGAGCGATATTGAAGTAGGATTCTGGAACCGGTGGGGTGTAGGGAATGCCGCCGGGTCCGGTGTATTGGATGCGTTCGTGATAGCGTGCATTGAATGGCAATTCGAACAGAATCTTGAACCACCCCGTGGGGCCCCAGACGAATTTGTACGCGGTGTCGGCTAGGATGCTGGCGGTACCGCCCAGCAGGCTCCAAGCGCCGGTGAGAATTGCGAATCCCATGGCTGCGTGCCAGGTGCGCCTGGTGTGGACACTGACGACCAATGTGAGTGCGGTGACCCACAGAAGGGTCACGAGCATCCCGGGGATGACGACGAGGAGCGCATGGGCTGCATCGGCGCCGCTTGCGAGGGCAGAGTATCCGTCACTTGGAATTTGATCTGGCACGCGAATAATGAGTCCGAGGCACAAGAGCGCCAAGAACGGGACGAACGCGATGGCCCCAAGCACGCCGCCAAGGAAGAACAACTTGCCTTGGAAGTACGTCCCCGGGCGAAGGGGCCGGCTGAAGTAGAATAGGGGTGCATTGTAGCGCAAATCCTCCGCAAACAGAGGCGCACCAACGAGCAGCGCAAAGACGAGGGCGGGTATGGCGGACAGGGAGATGATTCCGAATGTAATGTCGGAACCCGTGACCGTTTCTGGGTACAGCGGGTGCGTCCAGGCGGTAAGTGATCCACCGAATGCAATCAGTAGGTAGACGCCGACGATGACGAGGGGTGTCGCAGTGTACCAAGTCTTGAGCATGGTGCGCAGTTGGTATCGAAAGAGGATTCGCCAGCTTGGTTG
>JBFJXT010000021.1:0-14921 GCA_041623015.1 Thermoplasmatota archaeon
GAGGCGGCGACATGGTGTACCAGGGGCGAATGTCAATGACACAGAATCCTTGCTTGTGGCCAGCGCGGAATTCATCACGAAGCTCAGGGAAGGCTTCCAAGATTTCGTCCGGTTGCGCGTGTGGGTACGCTGATCGAATTGATTTCCATGCAGCATAACCGGCGGGGGTCCAGAGGCGGTAATCGGCGTACTCCTTGAAGTGCCAGTGTTCATGGCAATCGCCCCACTCGAACCACTCCGTGTGATCATCAGGGTCACCAATCACCAAGTCACCCAAGCCCAGATTGGGGCTGCGGAACGAGAACCGCATCAAAGTACGATTGCCAGGTTCGGTGCTGTTCTCGATGACAGAGCAATCATCCGCGGGGATGTTTGCTTCTTGCATAATCACACTCGTTGCCAACGTCGGTGGATCCACACTCAAGTCCGGGCAGCCATTCGGGTCACCACACGGAACCGCCGGCGAGTGGCTAGTGTTTCCTGATTTCCAAGCGACACTTTGGTTCCACGAAATCATGCCGTGAACCTTGATGTTTTGGCCGAGGGCTCGGGCCTTCACGTTCACGTGCTCGGTGCCCTCATCCGCAACCAGCGTGCCATCAATAGGAGGAGGCAAGCTGGTGGTAATCGGAGTCATCCCGAAGGCCGCTGGATCCAAGTCCCAACACGAACGCGCCAGAGACTCGCAAAGTTCGTGCAGATTCATCTCTTCGTTGTTCAGTTTGGCCTTCACTGGCGCTTGAGCAAGCGCTCCGAGTCCTCCGGATGCGAGGAGTAGAACCACCAAAAACGAAGCCATTCCTAACAGGCTGGCGCGCATGGGATGTGATTCTTGTGAGCTACTTCATCGGTGTGACCGGTTTCTTACCCGTACAATCAGGGCCAAACTAACCGCGATGAGGACCGCCACGAAGGGCACACCAGGAGCCTCCTTGGCCTGTCCAGCCAATGAAATTTGATTGTCATTCTCCTCTGATTCTGCCACCGAATTGTAGGGGTCAACCACCACGCGAAGGTTAGCTCGGCGCTCGGGATCCAACAAGGAGAAAGACGCACTGTGGCCCCCTTGTAACGCTTCAATGGTAACCTCGTCGATGACTTCGTCGCCCGACCGTAGCTCCAAGCGGATGGAATGTGCCGTTCGGACTCCTGCGTTTTCGAGGGTTGCACGAACCAAGGAGCCGCCCGGTGCAGACAATAACTCTGAGGCAGAAATGCGCAACTGGGGACGGCCCACATCGATGTCTTTGCTGATGACCTCATGCACGGATTCCGTTCCGTCATCTGGCACCAAGTGGACTTCGATACTGTGCTTGCTGGACGTGCTTGAAGCGGAGTTGGGAATCAACCAACCTGCCTGCAACGTGACCGTTTGTCCAGGTTGTAAGTGGGCGGTTTCGTTGCCTTGAATGCTCCACAATTCCGCACCGCCTTTCCACTCAATGCGGCCGGCTCGATTGCCTGCGTTGGTGATGGTGAACGGTGCCGTTGCTGCTTGGCCAGGCTGCGCATGCTCCGGCTCCCCGGACGCCACGATGATGGCCGTGGCTTTGGGCACATCCACCCGAGCTGAAGCAATGGTCAAATTGCCATCGTCTGCCATGAGCGCCACGCGCATGTCAAAGCCGCCCGCCGGAGCCCCAATGGGTCCACGCAAGTTTGCCACGATGGTCTCCGTAGCACCCCGCGCGACGCGAGTGTCTGGTTCCGCCGGTTGAATCGTCCAATTGGCGGGCAACTGAATCACTTTGAGTCGGAGGCGTTCATCCAAGTTGCCCTTATTGGTCACCTCGAGTTCCACGGGGGTCGCGCTTCCATCAGTGCGGCCTTCGATGAGGCTGATGGGAGCAATGTTCACATTGTGCTTGGCTCCAGAAACGGCGGTGAATGCCACCTCGAACACCGATGCTCCACCGGGAGGTCGAGCGAGGGCGCGAACTGTCGCCAATTCGCCGGCCACGCTGTTTTTCGGCGCCGTAGTATTGACAACAAATGACAAGGACTCGCCGGGGCCAATGGACAGCCTCGATACATCGATGCGCTTTCCATTGCTGGGATTGACGAGCACGAATGCGGGTTCTGCCCAATCCGGTGGCAAATCGGCGCTGGCTTCAAGGTCTAATTCGATAGATCCTTCGCCGGCGTTGGTCACCTTGATATCAAAGTCCACTGATTCTCCAGGTTGGACCAGGCGCGTTGCGTCGTCGTAGCTTACTTCGATGACTGCATCGGCTCGAACTCTGGTGATGGCTGTGATGGTGTCGAATGCCGCCGGCTGAGAGCCACTGGCCGCCGTGACCGTGGTCACCATCAGTCCATCCTTGAGATTGGAGGGGGGTTGGACGACCATGGTAAATGACGTAGATTCGCCACCATCCAAAGTGAAATCCTGCACCGTGAATCCATCCTTCAAGAGATCAACAGACCAACCAGGGGCGGGGCTGGATGCCTCCAGATTGATGGTGTCCGTTACGGTCCCCTCGTTCTTGACTGAAATTGTGTACGTGATGCTTGAATCGGCGGCGCCTGCATGGTCCTTCCTCGTTGGGCCGCCTTCTTTATCGAACCAAATCCCCACGTCGAAACTTCGTTGAATATACGTCACCGTGGCTGAGGAGACACTGATCCGGGAATTGCTCTCACTGGTTGCAATCACCGGAATCACGGCGCTGCTTCGAGCCTCGGCGTTATCCGGGGGTGTGACGGTCATGATAATCGTTGCATCGCCCCCCGCTGCCAACGGGACCACTTCACGATCTAGGGTTGCAGTCCACCCGGTGGGCACATTGCCTGGCTGCAAATTTGCGGTATCTGCTACAGGTTGACCATCGGCCCCACGGCCAAGATTGGAGACCAAAAACGTGAAGCTCACAGGTTTTCCTGGCGTGGTGCTTGCCGTGCTCGGTTCAACTCCACTAATCGGGTTGATGCCGAGTAAGTTACCCCTGAAATCTGCCGGACCAATGGTAGTGTCTAGGAACGCCGGCCGACCAGAAAGGAATGTGGCGCGCTCGGCGAGGCCGTAGACCAAAATCGGTTTGCTGGCTTTCAGGGTGAATCCCTTGAGCGTGTCGGTTCCCTGTTTGTTTTCACCGTACTTGGATTGGTCTTCCGAGATGTAAAATTCGTCCACTTCCATGCCAGAAATGTGATAATTTTTGCTGAATTCTACCCGTGTGTCAGGGTACAATCCGAGCACTGCAAACGGGCCAACACCTGAAAACTCCCGGCCTCCATTTGCACCACCATAGGCGCCGCTGGCTTGGATTTGGGGCACACGCAGTGATCCGGACAATGCCGTTGTTGGGGTGTCAGAATGGATGAAAATGGGGCGGTTTATCATGTCGCCATTGGCAGTGAATCTGCCTGCAAACTCGGGCGCTTCTGGAACGGCATGGGATGGATCTTGCGAACCCTGGGGAGGTTCGAAACGCCCCGGTGATGGCTCCATTCGCCAGGCTTCGGCAGTGGTTTCTTGATTGCTCATAATCAACCATCCGCGTCGGTCTTCGCTGCGTTGGCAACTGGCGCCTCCAAACCATTGATCAAGGAGGGATGTGGCAAATGCTGTACCCGTCGGTCCTCCCGTCAATGCTGGAATTTGCTGTATCCTGCTTTGCCCACCAAGCTGTACGAGAATGTCGTTGGTGCTGGTAATATCGTAGACTTGGCCACCCGCGAGGAACGTGCCTCCCCGGGGTTGGCAGGTACCGCTTGGACCGTTGTCCCAAGCACCAACCGTGTAAGGTGGGCTTTGAGTCGACTGGTCTCCAATGGCAACCGTGTAGATCGTTTGATCGTCTAGAGCCGCTTGGATGACGGCTCCGTTTGTGCCAGGAGTGATGAAATTGATACTATGGACTAGATTGGCGGGCATCTGGGTCAAATCCACAACAAAGGATTGGCCCGTGTAGCCGCCGGAAAGGGCAGGAACGAAGGTGCCTATGGGCGTAGAGTCAGATCCTTGCAACAACTCGGCGTATGCCAAGAACGGTGCGCCATCCTTGTCATTCTGGCCCGGTTGTATAGATCGGAGGCGGAACTCTGTTCTGTCCGAGCCTGAGAAACCCACGAATGCTGTCTCGCCTTCATTTAGGGAGACCGTGGGATTCAGAGGGTGGGGCTGATAGTTGCTGCCGGCACGGTAGTCCACCTGAACAGTGGTGCCGTCAAAGAGACCAACCAACTTGATGGTCGGCGAGTTTTGGCCAAACCGTGTCGCCGGCAAAACGCCATAGTACGCAGCGGCGGGGCCAGTCCAGTGGATGGAATCTGCGGCGCCCACGTCGCTCCCGGTGAGTGTTGAGGCGGGGTGATCTCCATTGGTGAGGCTGTCGAGATAAACGTGGTAATATTGCCGGGCGGTGGGGCTTCCTTGAGCGCCCAGTGACGTCGCAGCCCACCAAAAGACACTGATGACTGGGGTGCTTGTAGGATCAAAAATGTCACCGGTTTTGGAGACCTCACCGTTCACAACAACACTTGGAATTACGAAGCGGTCGTCGCCTTGGCGTGCACTGGATTGGGTGAGAATTTGATCGCCACTTCCAAAGCCCGTAACTTGGACCACTCGGATGCTGTCCTCGTCTAATTGGAAGCCCTTCAGGATGGTTTGACTTCCTGTTCGTGTATGGATCCAGCCGGCTTGAGAGAGCACTTTGGCAAGGTCAATCTCGGCCTTCACTGCCATTTGATCCACTTGAACCGGCAATGAGTTCTCGACCATCACGGGAATCCGGATGTGGTGTCCGGTCGTCGCGCCCGTTGGGCCCCACCACTCAGCGGCACCTTGCTGAACCGCGGGTAAGTGCGTGCTGCCTGCAGGCGTTACGGCGAAGGGCAAAAACAAGCACACCAACGCGATGGCGCCAAGGGCAGATCGGTTCATGTCCAGCGCCTCCTGAGGAGTGCGGCTGCAAGGGGCACTAGGAACCAAGATGGGGATGGCGCAAACAACCTAGAGGTGAGCGCAGGATTCTCAGTTTCCACTTCTATGCTGGCGCCGTTATTGTCTTCGTGCAGCTCCAGAATGGACCGAGCGCCGTCCACGATGGCTATCACTTGATGCACCGCGCCTCGGGCAGGCGTCCAAGAGGTCTCCAGGGAGGTGGATTCGCCCGATGCCAACGGCGGCACGGTGGTGACCTGAATTAGGGTGCCATCTGCGTAAAAGAAGATTTGACTTGCAGGTGCATCGACGGGCCCTTGGTTCCGGATTACGGAGGTGAACGTCACAGCGTTGTCACCTTTGGCTTGCTCTGCCGACAAGGATGCCACTAGAAGATCTGGCAATTGAGTCATATCGGGCAGCGGAACCACGTGGTCATTGACGAGATCGCCTGCCGTCATGCGCACTGTTATGGATCCTTCAGCTTCGGCCAGACGCTCATCAATGAGCACCGAAATTGGAACAGTTTGCAACTCAAGCACATCGAGGAAGATGGGGGCTGGGGCGATGATTTTGGTTCCGGCACTCTGTGTCACATTGAAGTCGAGCGACATGCGCATGTTGGATCGAGACCATATTTCCAGGTCCAATCCTATCATGCGCTCCCCGGTGCCTGGTGCCGGCATGGGCGTGACATCAGCCCAGAATGATCCAATTTCCACGGTAGGCAAGACGGTGATGGTTCGTGGTTCCACGATGGACCAGCTGCCATCAATAGCCTCGATGGTCACCTGATTTTCCCACTCGCCGGCTGCTGTGCCGAGAGGAATTCGCATCTCCAATGGAACGGTTCTCGAAGCAGAGGCGCCCAAGTCAAAAGTCGTCGGCTTGAGCCACTTGAGGCTGTCTCGAACCCGAATGGTTTGCGCCGCATTGGACAGCGACTGGATGTCGAGGTTGACCTCGTGGTCAAAGGCAAACATCGGGTCCAGGTCCAAGGTGGTCTCTGGCGCCTCAATGGTTGCAGCCACTTGGATTGTGGACGGAATGGATTGAAGCAAGCGCTGGTTTGCACTCACTTTGATCAACGCCGTGGTATCGCCAGCTAGCGCGTCATCTGGTGCTCGAACGAAGACGAGGCCCGTGAGACTTGATCCTGGCGGAATCAGTAAGTCGGGGGTGAGTACGCTGAAAATCCAACCCTGGGGGCCGTCCACCGATAAGGTGAGGCGTTCCAGTGTGTTTCCATGGTTGCTGATTTCCACGGGCATGGCTGCAACCCCGCCGGGTGCTACGGCAATTTGCTCCCGCGTGGAAGCACGCACGTCATGGGTGCTTACGGAGAGACTCACGAGGCCTTCGTTGTTGTCCGTACGTAATTCTGGCAAGTTGCCGCCAATGATGGTGGCACGGAAATCAATGCGGCCACTCGGAGCAACTGGGACGACCCTTGACGCCTCGATGGTTACACTGTTGCCAGGGGCGAGCATGGGGATGGTTGCTTCCGTCATAGTTGTGGTTCCTGCACGGATATACAACGTGGCGCCGGATGTGGCCACCTTACCGTCATTGGTAACGGTCGCTTGGACCGTTGCCACATCGCCGGAGTCAATGGATTGGCCCGTTCCACCCAGGACCTTAATTTTGCTCACAACCAAATCGGGAAGTTGCAGGGGAATCACCTGCACATCCCTTGTGATCTGATTATTGTCTGCGTCTAGGTCCAGCAGGTGGGTAAGCGGGTCTACGGTCGCCGTGATGGAGTACATGCCAATTTCATTCGGCACTCCCCATTCGGAGGAAATGACCTTGACAGAGTCTCCCGTGGTGCAATCGCGAGCGGGGCACAGAGGGGGGATGGTCAGGGTCTCAATAGTGGTGGTTTCACCATGAGGATTTGTCACCTCAAACTGGATCGTGGTGGCTTTGGACGCTATGGAGCCGGTGTTTCGAACATGGGCATGAATCGGCACCACGCTGCCTTGCTGGAATTTCAACTCAGCGTCACTGGGATTCAATTCAACGGACAAGTCTGCCTTGTTAATTGGATTCACATCCAATTGCGTGGTGAGGAATTGGCTGATTCTCGCATCCGTGTCGGAGACCACAGTGATCACAAATTCGTGCTGGCCGGCCGGTAAGGACTCCAGGGTTTGGATGTCCACCCAGGCCAGTTCCGAGCTCTTGCCGGCAACCGTGACTTGGGTGTCCACGAGCGACACTTGGCTGTCCGTCAGCAATCCCTGGGGTGCGATACTGAGCGAGTACGTGTCGGTTGCAATTCCCGTATTGGTGATGGAAAATGCCAGACTCTTGGGTGCGTTACGTATGATGGGAACGGATCGAATTCCATCCGCTTCTGGGCCAATTTCGACGGTGCCTGAGGAAATACTCACGTCACTGATTTGCCAACCGGGGCGGCTGGCTTTGGGCGTGTCCTGAATGCCAACTTCGAATGCCAAGGCAATCAATGCATCATCGAAGGGCTGTGCCTGGGTCCCGCCAGGGCACCACATCAAGCCATCCAAATCAAAGGTAGATTGGATGGGTGTATCGAGGCTGCCTCGGGGTCCCGCGAATACTGGCACAACGCCTAATGGATTGAGCCGCGTAATTCCATTGGATACAATCGATAGCGTTGAGCCATCGTACAAGTTGCCGCTCACGGGGCTTAGCTGGAGCCAATCGACGCCACGGCTAGGGTCATCGCATGGGCTCATTTGCCAAATGCCGTTCTCGTCGAGCGTACCAATGGCCGCTTCTACACGGCCTCCGTCGCCGCGAATGAAGTCATAGGCGTGGTTCAGGGTGATGATGTTTTGATCATTCAAGGAAACAGACAAGTCGATGGGGTCAGAGATAACCCATGAGAGGTAGCCGCCGCCCTCACGGCACGGCAAATTATCGGGGGAAATTCCAGGATCGGGGCCGTCAAGCCCAGCTCCACAGTAGCCTGCGCCACTAAATGGATGGGTGCCCCAGGATAGCCAACCCGGAATGCGGTCGTTGCTAAAACGAACATCAGAATCAACACCGTCTGGACTCCAATTCATGGCCCATAGTGGCTGGCCGAAGTTGTATCGGTTCAGCAACTCGGAGCGACCAACGGGGAAATCCAATTGGGCTGCATTCACGCCTGGAAGGCTCGTCAGTCGCGCAGAAACCGTGTAGATTCCTGGAGACAGCGCCGGCAAATCATAGGAAACGTCGAGGGCTTCACCCGGGCTCATGACCACTAATGGTGAGACGAAATCTGCAACACCTTGACCATCAAGGACGGGCGTAACGGACCAACGAATTGTCGATTGCACCGTTGTTGTCCCTGTGTTGCTGAGTTGACCCTGAATGCTGATGGGGTCCTGGCTGGGGCCGCCGCCACTCATGGTCAGGGGGAAGCCGCTGTTGGTTGGATTCCATTGCACGTTGGTGGTATCAACCGCCATGATTGTCCAGGCGTCGCGTGTATTGGAAATTGCTTGGTCATCCGGTGTCGTGTACCTGGGGTAATGCACCAAGACGCCGCCTTCGTCCACGTCATCTCCCTGGTCTTCAAGGAGAGAGACCTCCAGGGAAATGGGCACACCGGCGGGAGGATTGGGCATCGAAATTGTGAACAGTGCTTCACTACCCACCTCGCCGACAGGGTTCAATGAGAATGGACCTCCTACCCATTCGCCAGTTCGTGGGGCTGCAATTTCTTCGACGGGCACCTGCGTAGCCCCGCCAATATCAAAGGTAATTGGGTCACCTGTATCCGACCGCAGGGCTCGCACGGAAAGCGCCAATCCAGTACGGGCAGATTGTCCAAGATTTTGTGCCATGACTTGGCGCTCGATGACGGAATTGGAGGGGTAATTGGTGGCTTCACTGAGGCTGGAAATAGCCACGTTTCGTTCAAACACCGCGGCCGTAAGTTCTAGGCTGTCAATTTCCCAGACCCCATCGAGGACACTTTCGTCAGTACCCGCACGCAGCCGCAATTCGACGGGGCCACCTTGGAAGACGGTGCCGTCCACCCGAATATTGGATACCTCCCAGCCCAAGAGTTCAGGAGCTGGTTGGGGGTAACTGGGGTTTGAAAATGCATGGAATGCAAATCGAACCTTTTGTCCGATAAATTGCGTCACATCAACGCCAGCCGTGAGCCATCCATTGCTAGCGGGTGCAGTGTCCAGAGAACTCCCGGAAATGGCGTAACCGACGGGGAACGGCGTGAATTCGCCACCGTCTCGGGCGCATCCTCGGCAAATGGAGTCATAAGATTCCGTTGGAGCACCATAGCCGATGTAGAATGGCGGCTCGCCATCAGCGAAGGGCCAAATTTGGCCCCGAAGCATCATGGCGGGGTAGCCCGAGGCGAAGAATCCCGTTGGATCCAGGATGCCGTCCGGCATATTGTCGTTCGAATATCGGCTGTCAATAATGGTCCGCGATATTGGTCCTTGTGTGAGTTGTTGCCATGGGCCATAGGACGCCGTGAGCGGGTCATAGGCTTGAACTTCTACCACCCCGCCGTCCCGTGCGTGCAGGATGATGTTGTTCAACACATCTGCTTCCATCTCATACCGGTGGTCAAACCGCAGGGTTGCCTCGTTTCCGACCACGGTTCGCAAATCTACTTCTGGCGTGATGACGCGGCTATTGAGCAAGTGTGGGTAGCCTTGCTCGTTTTGCGAGGCGATGCTCCACGCCAGAATTGATTCACCTGAAGGACCGGTCACATCTTCGATGTGCCAAGCACCGTTTCGCTCAGCGCCTCGGGAGACCAGGGTCCAGCAACCAACACTTTCAGAGTCTTCGATGTCGATGCGGTATTCGTCGATGCTAATTGGGTAGTCCTTGCATTCCTTCGCCTCATGGGCCTCAAGGGTATCCAATGGCATGCGCGAGAAGTGGCCGGCGCTTCGTTCGCCACCATCAATCAAGTAACTGTCAACCGCAATGTCGTCCAGGAACCAACCATCATTGTACTCACTCGTGGCACCAGGATACGATGATCTATTGGCTTCGTAGTCGAATTCTAGGATAATCTCCTGTCCTAAGAACGTCGCCGGAATCAAAGCTTCTCTGAGCGTCCAGCCGTCGGCTTCACGTGCCACGGCACGCGCATCCAATGGGATGCGCTCTGTGGGAGACACTTCGAGGATGAGGTTGAACACGCCGCCGCTGCCGTCTCTTTCTCCTAGAAGTTCATGATCGGTCCAACCGCTTCGCCAGTCATAGAAACTAAGCACCACTTCTTCCACTGGATTTGTGCCCTGGATGATGAATGGATTGGCCGCGGAGAGTGACACGGGGAATCGAAGCGTCGTGTGAACTAGGTCCACTTTGGCATCGTCAAAGTGACCCGGGGTTCCGCTCCACCACATCTGAGACCCTGATTTGGGCTTGGGTTCATTGTGCGTGATGTTTTCCAAGAGCCATCCTCGATCCACGGAACCGGATTGATCCCAGCCAGGGCCAAAGAAATACTTCGAACCCTTGATGACCTGGTTGGTCGAGGGATTAGGGGCTAGTTCATTCAGTGGGAAATCAACGAATTGAGCGTACTCCTGCATCACTGGAACGGTCGTTAAGTCAAACTCAGAACGAAGCCAGCCGTTGCCATCGGCGCCGGGGTGATCGAAGCTCGATCCAGAAAAGGTCGTGGCTTGAGATTCCGGATTGCCGTCGAGTAATCCGTTGGAGCCCACTAAATTGCGGTCCGGGTATCCCGTGCCTTCCTCTCCCAATGCTTGCGGGGCAAATGGAACCCACGTCTTACCCTGGTCTGAGCTGAGTTCAACTCGGGCGGCGTCGTAGTTTGCCTCAAGATCATAGCGGTGAAGCAGCGATAGGGTGGCGCGACTGGCGGAGGTCAGGTCCATGGGCGGCAAGACAATGCTTCCGTCCATGCTTGGTGCAATTTCTTCACCATTACCTACCCGCAATACGTTGCTTGTGGGGCCCGGGGCGACGTTCCATATATCGTCGCCTTCGGTTCGCAAATTACCCGTCAACAAGCCCGGTAGTTCCACGATGGGTGCAGAGTCAAAGTCGTTGGCGTAGATGCGGTCAACGGCTCGGAATCCACTGATCGAAATGTCGTTTAGCGTGTTGGTATCGGGGATTCCAAACGCTTCCACGTCCCGGCCGGAGACCATGAGCGAGAAGTCTCCCGTTTTCCCAGTTGCATGGAATAAATCGGAAATCAAGACGCCCTGATTGGGGTCGTCCTTGCGCCGGGCATCCAAATCCGGGTGGGCGAGGGGAAGGCTTTCGCCAATGGGTAATTGGCCGTTAATTCGGTAGGTCTTCCCATTCGTCGAGGACTCGCCTTCCAGAATTTTCGTCGAAACTTCAAAGGATGAAATTGGGACATTGCCTCGGTTGATCAAGTTGATTTGTGCCGCGCGGACAAATTCCTTTGATGCAATTTCGGGCGACATGGAGCCCTGGACTTCCAAGTCGGGAGATGCCTTTACAGAGTAAATTCCGGGAATGAGCGCAACATCGTTCAGGGACAAATCGTCAACGAGGGGCAGCACGGCGCGCGCATCCATTCGAATTTTGTTCCCATTCGATGCCTGTGGAATGAGACACCTGACCTCAACATCGGCCCGTTCTCCAGGCTGCAATCCATCCTGGATATTGACGAGAGGGGCAGGCAGGGACGAGGGGCTGAGCGTGCCCGGTGGATTTTCGTCTAGGTCAACACAGTTCAGTTGAGCCGATACCTCCAACAAAGGCAGCTGGCCAGAATTCTCAAGCGTCATCATGGCGGTGGCGTAAGTCCCGGGTCCAATGCCAATTTCCTCCGCATCGTAGGGCAACGAGAGCGATGCAGCAACGACCGAGATGTCCCGAACTGGTTGGAGTCCGTCGGTAATGGCAACGGCGTCAATTCTCCAGCCATAATCATGGGGCGGATCAAGGGATGGATCCTGGATGCTTTGGTCGGAAGATTGGGCGCGCACATAATTGAAGGTGAATCTCACATCTTGGCCACGAAGATCGACCAACTGGGTGGCGCCGGTTGGGGTGCCGTGACCATCCACATTGATTGGGTGGAATGCATTGAGGGGGATTCGGTCAATTTTCCACGGGCTGCCTGAATAGGAGCCGCCGATGGGGTACGTTTCACCCACGGGTCGGTGCCATCGCAGTTCTCCTGTTGGCCACCACCAGCCGCAATTGATTGGTGGCTGATTGTCCTCTCCAGAGATTGCATTCGGTTGATTCAATTCGTCACAGTATGTGGTGGAAAGATCACCTGGCCGTGAGTAATCGAAGAAATTTCGTCGAGCACCGGGCATGGCAGGGTCAATCAGGCCCACGCTCTCTTCAGTGTCGTATCCACCGTCCGGGACTAGGTAAATGTCTTGGCTCGTCCCATCGATACGTGCAGTGACGTAAGCGATGCTGCGAACTTCGATGTTGGCCGGGTTCGTGCGGTCGGGTGAATCATCTTTGAACCTTATTGGATTGGCGTATTGGTGGCTAATGAAGAGATAGGGGTCTTCGGCATCCACCGAGATCAGAGGCGTCTCCAATTGCAGGGTTTGAACTGGAGGGGAATTCCCCGTGAATTCTCGGGCACTGTACGGAGGGCAAGGCACGAGCCCACACTCCGCGCCTGGCTGAATGCCCGCATACATCATGGGTCGGCCTTCGGGGCCGTATGTGCCGCAATTCCAGGTGTCTTGGCCCACTACGGTGCCTGCTCGGTTGACATTGAATGCATTCTGCACTCGCCATTGATTGAAATCTTCGCAGCCCTCGCGCAATTCCATTGAATACACAAGTGGGGGGCCGGTGCCAATGCCGAAGCCGGGAGAAAGTTCCCGGTCGCCAGTGAGTGGAACAGCGGAGCGCAGACTAAACGCGGGCCACAAGAAGGACTCATCGTTCATGCTTCCATCGGGGTCCGTGGCAAATTCACCATCCTCAATGGCTGCATTTGATGGGAAACGGAACGTGGAAGTGACGATGTTATTCCCGTCTGCTTCGGTGCTGATGATGCGTGCAACGAATCGAACGTCATCTCCAGGGACTGCGGTCAAGCCCCGGATGGGATTAGTTTCCCCGATGGGGCGTCTAATTTCGATGACGTACGTGCCCGTCTCGGAGCCAAATCCGTTTGGGGTAAACTGGCGCCGCATGTCGCCACTCAGGGAGCTCTGGACTTCCCAGTGCAAGTTACTTGGGTCGGTTCCTTGGAATGCTAAGTCCTGGCGAATCACGCCTGCCGCCTGGGCACCGTCAAAGCGGACGCCATCTTCGCCTTGAAGAATGATGGAGTCTGCCCGGTCGTCGAAGAAAATCTCGAAGACTTCATCTTCGTCCGCGGAGGGTTGATCCAAAGGTCGGTTCTCGAAAACAAAGGACAGGTAGACGTCGGTGTCCGTGTTTACAACCCGGAAGGCTCCCATTTGAGTGGGCTCGCCGTCTTCGCCTTCAAACTCTAAGTTAAATCGAGGAGTGGTAGCCCAAATGGGCTCGTCTAGGACGCCGTTTACGTTGATTTCGTTACTCGTGTACGTACCAGGATATTGGGCATTTGCAGTCGGCGAGAGGTCAGAAAATGAAAACGGTGGCTCGTCGTAACTGCCAATATCGCCACCCTGCGTTCGAACGAAGAAATTGTACCGGCCTTTGCCTTCCGTGTCTATGCCCCAAGAATAATTGACCACTTCTCCGGGGTCAAGCGTCAAAGTTGGGGTGATGTCCTCTGGTAAGCCGAGGATGCGCTCATTGGCAGTGACTGGATTTTTCTGATCAATCACATTGACCAAGGTGGGCACGAGCGTCACGGTATCGGCCACGGTACCCTGATTCGTGACGTCGACACTCACCCGCAAATCTTCGCCTTCTGATACCCACTTGGAACTGGGGCTCGGCGTACCCAAATCGATGCTTCTCATGCGTTGAATATCGAACGTGGTGGTGGCAATATCGTCACTGCTGCGAATGTCGCTGGGGCGCTGCGCATCATCATTGATGTATGCGAATCTGACGATGGCTTGGCTATTTTGGCCAGTGGGGTGAGGGCCTGCAAACCTTTGATTCACCACGTACGTACGCCCGGCGTCTAGGGTAACCTCCTCGGTTCGAACTTGGTCAGGGTTGCCCGGAATGCGTAGAATTGTGGAGACGGCAATGTCCACTGATTGAATGCCGGTGTTGCGCACGAAGCCGAACACATCAAGATTTGCCGCAGCGTCATAAACGGCATTTTGGGCAGGGGATAGAATTTCGTGTACCTGGATGTTTTGTAATGCAGCAGGGCCGCGCAGCCGCACCTCATCAACTTGGAAACCCACAAACCCAACGTCGTCGACTTCATCAAAGTAGCCGGGGCTCTGCGCTCCCGTTTCCAACTCGAAACCGACCCAAACCGGGCCGGTTTCACTTTCTGCGTCAAGTGAAATGGTTTCTGAAAACCACCCCGTGCTGGATGGGAAAACGGTGATGGTGCGGCAATCCGTTCTGAGGAAGCAGTTGTCAAAGTCTGCGACGGATTGGGGGGGTCGGGTGAGAACATGGAAAAAGGCGCGATCTGCAGTGCTGGCTAGATTCGTCCTCATCTGAAATTCTAGGAAATGGGTCGTTTCCACAAAGCTGAAGCCTGCGGCGAAGGCTATAGGGTGAAAGTCGTCCTGTCCTTGGGTGTCTGCACCTGTGCGCAAGTCCAATTCAGGCGTGACCAAGATGGAGCGCGTCGACGCGGGATAACTGTCCTTTCCTCCAGCAGAGTGACCCCAGTTTCCACTAGATGCTGCATCAGGGGATGGCTTCCATAAGTCGTCTCCAATGACTCGCCAAACGCCCATGGCGTCTCGGAATGGATCTGTGGCTGCAGTGCGCGCAGCATAGTTGTCCGGGGTCCCATCGGCGTAGTACGTCATGGGGATGGTTGGTAGCAAATTCGTGTAGGGCTCGGTGAGGGCCATTGCACTATTGAAGAATGAATCCAGGACTTCGTTGGTCGTTTCAGCGGCCTGGCGGTATCGATCGTCGATGGCCGGGTATGAATACATGATTCGTTCCGGAA
>JBFJXT010000022.1:0-14742 GCA_041623015.1 Thermoplasmatota archaeon
AGCAAAATACCAAATTCACTCGCGGCCACGGTCGATCAACGTGGATCCAGTGGCAAAATCTGCGCCGCAACTGGTGTTTTTTGTAAACAACTCGCCTTTCCCGCCTGAAAACCCGCCAGCCAAGCCAGGCGTCGACCGAAAGGCGCCTGCCATGCGGGCAACGGCGCCAAACAAGCCCCATTCTTCGCCGTCATACCAGGCAAAGACAATGCTTGCATCATAAGGTCCGTTGGCATCCACATCCGCTTTGAGGGCGCGAGCAACTTCGTGCACGGTACAGAGGCCGCTGCCGTTGTCGAGGGCGCCGAGGGTCGCTTCTCGGGTGTCATAGTGGCCGCCAATTACCACCCATTTGTCCAGGTGTTTGCCGGGAAGGACTGCGAGAATGTTGGTGCCGCCTTCGCCAAATGCCAATCCGCCCACACCAAAGGCGGCGGAGCCATTTTGGAAATGGTGCAAGTCTGAAGCGAGGCCGAGCTTGGTGAATGTGTCCTTGTGTTTTTGCACGAACGCATCCTGCGTTGGGGTGCCCATAACGCGGTAGGCAGTGGTAATGTCCGTGGTAATGTCGGCAACGCAATCGTGCACACCTTGGCCTGTGATGGAATCGGCCACCGCCGCAATCCGATCTCGTGTGCCTTGGTCTTCGTACTGGAACGCCTTGCCGTCGGTGATGGCATCCTCAAGACCTGGAACTTGAGCTGCCGCCACGGGCAGCAACAGGAGCATCATGAGCACGATTCGGCCACGCATCGCCCGTCCATGAGCTCCCCGGGACTTGACCCTATCCGAACCACGGGGTCAACCACGCGCCTCCGCCAATTCCTGCCCTAAGGGTCAAAGCCAACTCGGCGGGTCTTGGGGTATGCGATTGTTTGTGGGCTTGCCGGTCTCTTGCGGGGATGTCATGGGGCCCGTGCGCAACACCTTGCAGCGCCTCGATGGCGTTCGGCCTGCTCCTGAGGGCTCCGAGCATGTGACGCTGCGATTTTTTGGTGATGTGACGGACCTGGAATCACGCCAGGCCATCGAAGCCAACATCACCAAGGCCCTGGAAGGATGCCCCGCGATGGAAGGGGCCATTTCTCGGCTTGGCATGTTTCAAGATCCCCGGCACGCCCGCATTGTCTGGGCCAACTTGGAGGCAAAAGGCCTCTCGGAGTTGCAAGAACGCATCGTCAAGGCCACGCACAACATCGGGCAACCCGAAGCCGAGCGGCAATTTGTGCCCCATGTGACCTTGGCCCGTTGCAAACAACCCCAAGATTTGCGCAGCCTTCACGACGAATACCCGGGGCCCTTCTGGGAGGGTTCCCTGCGTCAAGTTGCATTGTATGAAAGCCGCCCAGGGCCCCAGGGTCCTCATTACCAACGGTTGCACACATGGACCTTGGCGGAGCCTTAACAGCCATCCACCAGTAGCGGCCCCGTGGCCCACCGACCCGCCTTGCTTGTGATTCTCGACGGATTTGGATTTGGAGACCCCGGGCACCCATGCAATGCCGTGGAATTGGCCAACACACCCACCCTTGATGCCTTGCGCGCCAAGTCGCCTTGGACCCTCATCGACAACAATCAGCACCACGTGGGTCTGCCCGAAGGCCAAATGGGCAACTCCGAAGTGGGTCACCTCAACATTGGCGCCGGCCGCATCGTGTATCAAGACTTCCTGCGCATCAACAAGGCGATCAAAGACCGCACCTTTGCCAGCAACGAGGCCTATCAAGCGGCCTTCGAGCACGTGCGCAAAACCGGGGGTCGCCTCCACTTGTTTGGCTTGCTTGGCCCCGGTGGCGTTCACGCCCACGAAGATCACTTCAACGCGGCACTCGACGCTGCATCCCGTGCAAAGATCAGCTCGGTGTGGGTTCACCCCATTCTGGATGGTCGCGACACGGACCCTCGAAGCGCCAAAGGATTCCTGGCTACCCTTGAATCACAAATGGCGCACAACCGCGTGGGCAAAATCGCCGATATGGTTGGACGTTACTTTGCCATGGATCGCGACAAGCGCTGGGATCGCGTCAAGGCAGCATATGGCCTCTTTACGGGGTCCGGCGCCGTGCGGCAAGCGGACACGGCGAAGGCGGGCCTCGCTGCGGCTTACGAGGCTGACGAGGACGACGAATTTGTCCAAGCAACCTGCATCAATCCTGAGGGTGCCGTCCAGCCCGGCGATGCCTGTGTTTGGCTCAATTTCCGTCCTGACCGCTCCCGGGAAATGACCCGCGCCTTCATGGATCCAGATTTTGCGGGCTTCTCTCGCGAGGCTCCCGATGATCTTCTGTGGGTTTGCACCACCCAATACGACGATGCCTTCGTTGGGTGGCCAGGAATCCACATTGCCTATCCGCCCTCACGGCCCACTGGGACCCTTGGCGAATACGTCTCGTCTTTGGGAATGCGCCAGCTTCGCATTGCTGAGACCGAAAAATACGCCCACGTCACCTACTTCTTCAGCGGAGGTCGCGAGACGCCCTTTGAAGGCGAAGATCGCGTGCTTGTGCCCAGTCCTCAAGTGGCCACGTATGACTTACAGCCCGAGATGAACGCCGGGGAAGTGACGGACAAGTTGCTTCACGCCATGGGCAGCGAAGACTACGATTTGCTGGTGGTCAATTACGCCAACCCCGACATGGTTGGGCACACGGGCAACCTTGAGGCCGCCATTGAAATGATGGAATTCATGGACAACTGCCTCAATCGTCTCGTGTCGGTTGCGGGAGAATTGGGTTACTTGATGCTCATCACCAGTGACCACGGCAACTGCGAAGAAATGTGCAAGGTAGATCCAGACGGCGGACGCGGCGCCCGGGTCACCGCCCACAGCATGGAGCCAAGTCCACTCATTGCGGTCCACGCTGGTCCCGGTGTGCGTCTTCGCTCTGGCGGTGCCCTTTGCAATGTTGCGCCAACCCTGCTTGATCTCATGGGAATTCCCGTTGGGCCAGACATGGATGCCAAGAGCCTGGTGTATCGTCAATCCTAGCCGATCAAGTGGCGCAAAGGGTCTGGAAAGAGAGGAAAAGAATCTTGGGGCTTGATTAGAAGCAGAAGGTGACCAAGTCGCCGGTCATGGGGTGGCCCACAACCAGTTCCGTGCCCACAAAGCCAGCGCAAGGCGTAGTGTAGGCGTAGATGATCGGCATGCACGTGGAGAATGCGACCAGCGTTTGGGTGATGATGGTCACTTCGACGCCGCAGGGTGCAAGGGGATCCACGCAGATGATGCTGTTGAGTTCGTTGATGCTCGACAAAATCTTTGCACCGACGCCGGGGCAAGCGGCGGGGTCAATGCATTGGGTGTAGGGGATGCCATTTTCGTACACGGTGAAGCCGGGGCGTCCACCGCATGCGGTGCCGGGGTCAACGGAGTAGCAGTTCTGGATGCTCATGGCGCCAGCGTGCACTTCGCCGCCCACTTCGCCGCCTGCGTAATTGCACATCAAGCCACCACCAACGGGCGTGCCTGGGGGTGCGAGGGCGCTGGCGCATGTTGCATTGTTGATGAGGTCGTGAGCGCAGAGGACGGGCTCAACATTTGCTTGAGCACCTGGCACAAAGGCGAGGCTGGACAAGGCGATTGCAGTCATGACCGATAGGGCTTGGATCCGGGTTTTGGACTCCATAGCCCGCCGACTATACTGAACCAACTATGATACTATTCGTCGTTTTATTACCCTCTGAGTCATAAAAATCAATCCGCAGCAAATGACTGGCGACTGGTCAATTACCAGATGGTCTCGCGGTTGGATTCAGGCATCAATGACCCGGTCATCTGCTGATCGCTCAGTGCCAAATCGTCCGGCCAAGCCAGCGGCTAATCGAACGAACAAGCCTTCGCTAAATCCTGCCACGGCGGCCCAAACGTAGTATCCTTGGGTGGAGTCGACCACCACGCCAAGCAACCCGCCGCCAAGGGCCAAGACAACGAGCATGGAGCTGGCGCCGCCAAAGGGTGTGCGTAGGATGTTCCATGAGCTATCGATGGTGTGTTTGGGGAGGATGCGATCGGTGGATCCGGTGAGGGTGGAGACGAGGGCGCTGGTGCTGCCGCCAAGCAATCCAAGCAGGACCACATTGATGACGAAGGTGCCGCCGGGGTGGCCGGGAACCAACTCAAAGCCACCAAAGGCCGCGGCGAGAATGGCGCCGGCGGTGGCAATCATGGAGAGGCCGGAGACGCCTCGCATGCGAGATTCTGTGAGCCTGGCGGCTTGGTAGAACACGTCCCAGTGTTCGTGGTACAAGTTCAGTGCGCGGCGGACGGTGCGCCTTTGGTCCTGCAACGACAAATCCGCGAGGTTCGGGCCGAGCCATTGTTGAAGCAACTGTGATTTGTCACTTCCAAGAATTTCACCTCGGCGCAGCAGGTCGTCGCCTTCCAGTCTCAGTCGTTGGGTGGTGAGGGTGCAAATGAGTGCCTCTCGTGCCCGGTGGACCTTTTTCCAACCTCGTTGCAAGTTGCGGCCGCCAGCGGCTTTCTCGGCTTCTTTGCAGCAGACGCGAGCGGCCGCCAGCGCCGTCAAGGCTTGTGGGTCGTCGTCTCGAAGGGCAACATGGTCGTCGAGTTCTTTGATTCGCAATTGCAGGGGCAGAATTTCATCACGCAGTCGTGACAAGCGAATCTTGGTGAGGCCCACCTTGGCTGCTACTCGGGGTGGCGCATAAAACCTGGGGAAAATGCGCGGCATTGGGCCGATTCTGGGCTGATGGGCCTTGTTTAGGCGCCGCTGCCTTGCATATCGTACATGCTCTGAATCTCGCTCACCGTGGTTGCCTGTTGGGGCGACTTGTCCTCTCGCCACACGGTAAATCGGGGGAAGCGGGCGGCAAGCCCTGCGCCTTCCTTGATGCTGCCCCAGCCCGCCTTGTGTGTTGGACTCAGCGTCAACTCGGCAGCTTGCACTTCCATGACGATGGCCGGATGGAACCAGACATCGGGCACCATGTCGCTGTCCACTTCGCTGGGCTTAGTGTCGCTTTGGTGTGCTGCGAATTTGTCCTTGAGGCCCATGAGGGTGGCGTCGTCGAAGCCAGTGCCGAGCTTGCAGACACTGGCGTAGGTGTCCGTGTCTTGGTCGTAGGCGGCCATCAAGAGGGCACCGTACCAACCGGCGCGGCGACCGCGACCATAGAAGGCGCCCACGGCCACCAAGTCCATGGTGTCCACGAGATCCTCGGTGTAATCGGTCTTGTATTTGATCCAGTCAAAGCCTCGGTTGCCGGCCTTGTAGGGGGCATCGAGTGCCTTGCACATGACGCCCTCGGCACCATCTTGCACCGCTTGCTGGAAGAACGCCTCCATGGCGCCCTCCTCTTCGCAGACACTCATGGTGGAGAGCATTACTTCTTGGCCCAACTCAAACACATTGGGTATTCGGTCCCGGCGCGCTTGGTAGCCTTCGTGCATCACCGATTCGCCATCCACTGCCATGCAATCGAACAAGAACACGGTCACCGGAACTTCATCCATCATGGTGGTGGCCTCGGCGGCGCCACTTGCAAGGGCTGATTCGCGCCGGGCGTCTTCGCCTAGGCCCGTTTTTCGTCCTCGGCGTCGGCTCACTTCTTGGAATGGGCGCATGCGGCCGGTGGCGCGATCCATCGCCACGCACTCGCCTTCGACGATGGCGCTCTTGCCGCGCAGAGCCTTGCGCAAGTAGACTTGAACGTCTGGAAATTGATCCGTGAGGTCTTCCATGCGGCGGCTGAACAATTTCACGGGAATGCTCGGGTCGGCGCTTACGTGGGCTTGCACGCGCAGGCCGTCGTACTTGTATTCCAAGGCAGAGCGTTCTTCGTGTTTTTCGAGGATTTCGCCAAGAGTCTTCAGGCGCTCAGCGGCCATGGGGCGAAGGGGCGTTCCGTGTTGCACTTGTACGGCGTCAATCGCTTCGAGCCCACCTTCGGCGAGGGTGCGGGCGACGAAGGGCAGGTCTGAGCGCAGATCAAAGGCGCGTTCAATCCGGTGGCGGGCATCCTCGTGGGCGGCGCGTTCCTCGGGCTCCATTTCAGTGACGGACTTCACTGGTTGTTCGCGGTGCCACGCGGTGAGGGCATCGAGGCAGGTCATGTCTGCAACGCCCAGGCGCAGGCGGCCGGCGACGGTGCGGACGATGTATTTTGCTTCCCGGGGGCCAGCGTCCGACAGGAGCTTCCAGAGCAATTGTTGCTTTTCCTCCTGGCTTCCTTGACCTTGCACCAAGGCGATATTTTTGAGACGATTGAATACTTCTTGAACAGAAAGTGATGCTTTTGCCTCTTCTTGGAAGGAAAAAAGACCCACTTGTGCAGCACCGCCTTTTTGCTCCATGAGTCGTTGGGCAGCCAAGCCGAGGTCGCCCTCGTCGTGGTAAATGGCGGTTGCTTTGGCCACTCCGCCTGCCTTGGCGTCCAAGCCGGCGGCACGGGCAAGCACCTGCAAGACGAGCTTCTCAGCAAGGCCCAATTCGATGCCTTCCCAGTCCGGCGCCACTTTGCCTTGCATGAGGCGAATGGCGGGCTCCACGTCCTCCTTTCCAAGGTCCATGAGGGCCTCCCGGAGAATCGAGGTCATCTCCAACCGCTTGGTGGTTGCCTCCATGCGTTCGAAGTGATCCACCAGGGCCGCGTACTCCACGAGCGGGGCACTCGAGGTCGGCTCAAAAGAAGTCCCACGGGAGGGCGGGGAATTGAGGCGGCAGCTTAGCCGTACATGACGGACTGGGCGTGGCCGCGTTCTCGGTCTCGACTACGCTGTACACGCATCGCCTCTGCTACTTTGGCCTCAAATCGCTCCGCCTCTGCAACGAGCACCGATGAATCCAGGGGCACATTCAGTAACTGGCCAAGCAAATCCACGACCTTGGCAGAACTGCGTGCATCCGGGTGCTCCGGCTTGGCTTCGGCAAGAATGCCCACCACTGGAACACCCTCTCGTTTGCCGGCGACTAGCAAAGCGCCCGTGGCACCCGTGACGAGGCCGTTGCGAAACAAGGGCGTCTCCAATTTGCGCAGTTGCTCACGCAGGTCTTCATTGCTTGCGGCAGCAAACACATCCGTGGCCAAGCCCCCGGTGCCGGCGGAAACACTGTCCACGAGCAAGCCCTCGGGGCTGACAATCAGGCCGGCCCGGCGCTCCTCGCACCATCCAATCAACACCGCAGCCAATTCATGCACCAGTGGCGGGTCGGGTTGGAATTCGGACAACACCAGCACCAAGTTTTTACTCCCTTTCTTGCCGGGGAGGGGCCCCGAATAGATGCGCACGGGAGACAGCGGCTCGCCGTCCTCCACCACCGCGAGTGTGGGAAAATCGGCACAATCCAGGGAACCAACCTCCTTCATGGCCAAGTGCTCAACGAGGAAATTTGCCGCAAGAGTCCCAACCAAACCAAAGCTCGGGAATGCCACCAAGACTGGGCAGCCCTCCATGTCGAATGATGCCGTCTCGTGGACCGTGATGGGCACGGAGGGCGCATCTGCTGCGGCGGCTTATCAATCTCCGCCAAATGGACAGCGACACAACCCGACCGGGCCCTTTTAAGCCAAGGTCGGCGAGTGGCCCCCCATGCACCCGGTGGAGAACCTTCGAGGTTCCACCAGTCGCCACCTAGAAGGACGTCGCATCGTCCTTGCCATCAGTGGCAGCATTGGCGCCGTAAAATGCGTCGAAATCGCCCGAGACCTTGGCCGCCACGGTGCCCAAGTCCACGCCGTCATGAGCGACGCCGCCCTAGGAATCATCACCGAAGCGGCCATGGAGTTTGCCACTGGCAACAAGGTGGTCACCAAACTCACTGGCCAAGTGGAGCACGTGCAACTGCTTGGCGACGTCCCAGAAAAAGCAGATTTGCTGCTCGTGGCGCCCGCCACCGCCAATACGGTGAGCAAGATGGCCCTCGGTATCGATGACAGCCCGGTCACCACCTGCGCCACGGTCGCCTTTGGCACCCGAACGCCGGTCATTGTTGCGCCCGCCATGCACGAAGCGATGCTGCAACACCCGGTGGTTGGCAAGCATGCGCAGTTCTTGGTGGAAGACCTCGGCGTTACTTGGGTTGAGCCTCTACATGAGGAAAAGAAAGCAAAATTGGCGCCCATTGAAGCGATTACCGAGGCCGTGATTCATCGTCTGGCCCAACAACACGGCCCACTGGCTGGCAAAGCCGCCCTCGTCGTGGGTGGTGCGACCGCAGAGCCCGTGGATCCGGTGCGGGTGTTTACCAATCGAAGCAGTGGTCAAAGCGCCCTGATTCTTGCACGAGAACTTCGCCGCCTCGGGGCCCACGTTCGGCTCTGGTTCGGCACCCCCGGTACAACGGTCCCTGCGGATGTAGCCGACTACACGACCCGATTCAACACCCACGCTGACTTGATGCGCATGGTGGAAAGCCTTGGAGAAGACGCCACACAGGACGCCTTTGACCAAGTCTGGATGCCGGCTGCTATCAATGATTACGCGCCCGAAAACAGCCCCGAAAAGCTACCCTCGGAGCAATCTCTCACCCTCAAACTGACTCCCTTGCCCAAGGTCATCGAAGCAATTCGAAGCCGACTGCCAAGTGCAACCCTCGTGGCGTTCAAAGCCGAAAGCGACGAGAGCGCCCTCTTGGCCCGGGCCCGGGATCGCCTAGACCGTTACGGAGCTGAATTCATCGTTGCCAATTCCGCGCGTTCCTTCGGTGCCGACGCCACCCATGCTTGGCTTCTGGGTCCAGAAGGGCTGCAAGAAGAATTTGAAGGCAGCAAAGAAACGGTACTTGCCCAAGTCGCTGCCAGAGTGGCCAAGGGCAGTGAGGCCTCATGAATCGCGCCTGTGCCTTTGCACCCGGGCACGTGACGGGCTTTTTTGCCGTGCATGACGCCTTCGCGGAGCCGGTTCAAAACGGCAGCCGAGGCGGCGGCTGGTGCCTTCACAAGGGTGCCTACGCCAGCGTGCTTCCCCGGGAGTCGGGCGACACGGAAATTCGTATCAATGGCGAAGACCACGAGGCGCCGGTAACCCGCCGCGCCCTTGACCTGCTTGCACCTAAGCACGCCTTCGAAGTGGACATCCACATTCAACTCCCTCTTGGCCAAGGTTTTGGCATGAGCGCCGCCGGAACCCTCGCCACCTGTCTCGCGGTGGCCCGGCTTCTTGATCTCGAGCCTGAAGAGGCGCTTGCCGCCACACACGCCTCCGAAGTGGAGCAAGGCGCTGGCTTGGGCGACGCCGTGGGCTCTTGGTTTGGCGGCGCCGAACTGCGCATCCGACCCGGTTGCCCCCCGCACGGATGGGCCATGCAAATCGCCATCCCAGAAGGCACCGAGTTCCTGTTTTGTGTTCTTGGCGGCGAAATCAGCACCAAGAGCATCATCCAAGACCACGGCTGGAAAGAGAAAACCCGCCGACACGGAGATGCCGCCGTTGATCGCGTCCTGGAAGCAGGCCGTGGCGCGGCTTGGGAACAACTGCTGAATGAGGCCGTGGCGTTCAGTGCGGCGCTTGGGTTGCGCCCGGATCACATGGTGGCCTTGGGGCAGCAACTTCCGGAAGATGTCCACTGGGGTCAATCGATGCTCGGCACCACCATGTGGGTTCAAGGAGCGCCCGGCGACCTCGATCGCGCCGAAGCCCTCTTGGAAGGCCATGGGCGGATTATTCGCAGCCGCGTGGAGCCAAACGGGGCCCGATTGGTGCGCAGTATTCCCCCGGTTCCTGTGGGCGACCCGTAGGAAATTGCATGAACAGAAGTTGGCCAAGAGCTGGTTCATCGGCCCAACGTCTTGGGTCCAAAAGGAGAAATTGGCATCGTGAGCCTTTTGGCAAACGTCTTTCTGGCCCCAAGATTATGGCTTTGCATGGCTCCAACGTCCGGTGGAGTTTCTTCCAATCCTTGGATGGAAGAGTTGGCCATTGACGGCCACCCTAGGCAGCAAGGCTCCACGGTGCGTCGAGGCCGCAAGAAACTGTATGGTCGCCGGAAGCACAGCATTCGTAAATTCAAGTCAAACACCACCAGCGCGAACGGGCGAGTTCGACTCCGAATCCATCGTCAAGCCCGCATTTATCGATTCCTTCGATTCATGTCGGTCCCGGTGATTTCGCTGGTCCCGGCAAGCGTCTACTTCCTAGAGTACCCACTGAATTTTGTCATCGCGCCAGCGCTCGGCGTCATGGGTATCGTGCTCATTTTTGGATCGAAGTAACCCAAATTATCAGCGCGCCGCCTAGTTCACGCGTGGTAGCTCATCGGGAGCTTGAGGGCCTTGTGGCGCTTCTCAATCTCCTTTTCGTCCAATCGGCGGAAGCCTGCCTCGTCGACCACGGCCACATCCATGCCATTGCCGCTGGCACTGTCTCGGCGCATGGAGGCGTTCAAGCCACGAATCGCCAAATCCACAGCATCTCGAACTTTAGCACCCTCGACGAAGCGGTCCTCGAAGACACCGTAGACGAACGGACTGCCGCTGCCCGTGCAAGTCCAGGTCTCCGGAATGGCGCCGCCGGCGGAGTCAATGCTGTAGATGCTGCCGCCGCGCTGGTCGTACCCGCCAACAATGAGTTGGACGTAGTACGGCATGAACTTGGAGTGGTTGAGCAAATTACCAATCATGGTCGCCGCGCCACGAACCGGCAACGGCTGGTCGCGCTTGAGGCGGTACAAGCTCGCTTGGGCTTGCAAGTTGCGGGCAAGCATTTGCGCGTCACCAACAAGGCCCGCCGTGGTCAACGCCAAGTGGCGATCCACGTCGAAAAGTTTCTGAGTGTTCTTGTGGCCAATCAAATGGCCCATGGTTGCACGCTTTTCGGTGGCAAGCACCACACCGTCCTCGCAAGCGATGGCAAGGGTTGTGGTGCCGGTCTTCATGCCTTGGGGGGCTTCGTTGGCGTCCATGGAATTACCCCGCAACGTGCAAGCTTCGTATGTAAGCGTGCCCGGTAGGGGCCCGTGGCAAGCCAAACCCTAAAGGCGGCTTGAGGGCGTGGCCGTTGCATGCGCTTCGTACCCATTGCCCTGCTTCTGGCGATGCTCCTCCTTGCTCCCCATGCCCAAGCGCACGGTGGGCAAATTGAGATTCGAATCACCGACAAAGGGTGCTCCCTCACAGATCCGCCCTGCATGGTGGCAGACAACGGTGCCTCCGTCGACATCGGGGAAAATACCGTCACCATCAGCAACACCCTGGACAAGACCCAGCACGTCATGGTGCACCTGGATTCCGATGGTTCGCCCGGGGCGATGATTGAAGGCGTGGTCGCGGTGGCCGCTGGCGAATCCATTGAACTGACTTTCACCGTGCCAGACACTGCAACCGGCGTCTGGTACATGGCGGCAGGAAGTGGAGACGAATCCACCCAGCTCTATGGAGGAATTGATGTCCCACATGACGCCCCGAGTGAAGACAGCCCGGGCCTGGGACTGGTCCTCGTCCTTGCGGCACTAGGCGTCATCGCCGTCATTCGACGGTCGTAAGCCCTATCCGGCAAGCCGACTGGGCGCACCTGTGAAGACGGTCGTAGTTTGCGTCGGCACCAGCCACCCCGGGAACGTGGGCGCGGTCGCCCGAGGGGCGGCAAACTTTGGCGTCACCGATCTCCGATTCGTGAACCCCCGGTGTGACGTGCGCAGCCAAGAGGCATTGGATCGAGCGGTCCACGCCAAACAGAGCCTCATCGATGCCAAGGTCTGTGATACCCTTGCAGAGGCCCTTGAAGGTGCCAGCATCTCTGTTGGGACCACGGCTCGGTACACCACCGCCGACAACCGCTACCTTCGCAAACCCCTCGATATCCGAGACTGGGTGGATACGCTTGAGGGCTGGGATGGGACCATCGCCCTCGTGTTTGGGCGAGAAGACTCAGGACTCAACGCCGAAGAAGTCAATGCATTGGACCAACTCGTCACAGTTCCTACCGCCGACTACAGTAGCCTGAATCTTGCCCACGCCGTTACTTTGCTTTGCTACGAAGTGTTCCGACTGAAAGGCGAGCGCGTCGAATGGGAACGCAGCCTTGCGCCCGACACCCTAGCGTCCATGAATGACGCTTGGGATGACATCGTGGGGTGCACCGAAGCCCGAGAATGGCGCCAAGACGTTGCCAAGGGCATCTGGCGCAAAATCATCGGGCGCAGCACTCCTTCCGATTACGAGGTTCACAACATCATGGGCATTCTTGGCAATGTCCTGAAGCGCTTCGATCACCCCGACTGGCGCACGGAAGCAAGCAGCCGTAAGGTCCACCAGGACGGGCTGTATGCGAAGCCTGTATCTGAAGAGGAGTAGCTAGGCGAGCAGGGCCTCCTGGAAGGGGTCCAATGTGAGGAGGCCTTCGGGGTCTTCGTTGGCAGCTACGATGACGGCGGCGTCGGCGTAGGAGATATTGGGTTGGGTGCGGTAGAGCTCGTTCGGGTCCGGGCCATCGACGATTTTGATCATGGGGAGCGCTTCGAGGGCTGCGAGGGTTTTTCTGGCCGCTAATTGGGCGCCTTCTTGGCCATCCATTCGGCGTCTGCGGTGCATGACGATTTGCAGGAGTTCTTGGAGAGCGGGGCGCGGAATGCTGAGGATGCTGGCTGATTCTGCTGCTGCTTTGGCTTGATCGTGTCTTGGGTCGTGGGGGTCGACGAATGCCAAGAGCCAGGTGGTGTCACAAACTGGCATAGGCCACCTCCTCTGCAATTTTGTCGTGGGTGTGCCGGGCGTTTGCGCCGAGGGGGACGAAGGGGAATTGCTGGACTGCGATGGATTGGCTCCAGGGGGCGATTCCGATTTCCACCTCCTGGTCGGGGTGGATGTTGAGCGATTCCATGTCCGTGGGGGTTAATTCGATACAGGCGCCCCTTTGGGTCGATGTGACTCTTCGGCGGCCCGGGAGGGGCTGAAGCAACAAGGCCATGCACGGCCATTGCCCTGCCAAACAGAAGCCCTCGCCCAAGAGAGGTCAATGAAATCGCACAGTCGTTGGCATGTGGTCGCAACCCTCATCCCCCCACGCCTGCCTCGCGGTGTGTGCCCTCGTTCGTGCCTCATTTGGTGGTGCCGCTGCTATTGGCCCTCGCAGTGCTACCCATGGCCCGGCGGCAAATCATTCTCTGGGCGCCCATGGTCTGGGTTCCAGATCTGGATTTCTTTTTCGCCAAGGAGTACCACCGAGCACTTCTGAGCAACATCTGGATTCCTCTCGCTCTTGTTGGGGCGTTGCTCTGGCTGTGGCGCCGACGAGACCCCACCAGTCGCCTTTCTGAGTTCATGTTCCGGCCTGGCGCCCCTGGAGGCCTATTCCTGTCGGCGTACTACTTTGCCGGTCACATTCTCATGGACATCTTTGCCGGTGGCGTCGCCCTGTTTTGGCCCCTCAGCACCTATTCGCCGTACCTGTTCTTGAGCATCCGCGTCAACACCGCAACCGGAGAAACCGACGTGGTCGGCGAAGGCGGCACACCGCCCGACATCCCCGAAATTACGCCCGTCTACGAATGGTTCAGCACCATCGATGCCGCCATGCTTACCCTCGTGGCCGTGGTGGCCTTGGTCGTCATGGGTCGGCAACTCTGGATGCGGGCCAAGGCCCCTTCTCCCGTTCGGGTCAAAACCACCGCGACGCTTCACTCCCCAATCCAAAAAGGATAAGCCCCTGCCGCCGTGGCAAAATACGTGTCCCGGGCCTTCCTTGCCGCTCTCGTGTTACTGAGCCTCACCCTTGCCGGGTGCAGCAGCAACTCCGACACTGACACCGATGGGGACGGAATCAGTGACGCCGACGAAAAGCGCGGCTTCGAAATCATCGTGGATCTCATTGGGCAACGCGTAGGCTACCGAGCCTACCCTGACCCCAACATGGCCGACACAGACGGCGACGGCCTTGGAGATGCTTTCGAATTGCAACTCCTGCCGCCTCTCGACCCCACAAAGGCAGACACGGATGAAGATGGCCTCACGGACTGCCAAGAGGCGTTCCACAGCGTCAAAGAAGAGTGCGAAAGCCTCACGTGGACGGGTCAAACCGACGGCGGCACCGGCACCGATCCCGCCAACGCCGACAGCGACGCCGGCTACAGCCGCTACGTCACAAACATCCTGAAATTCAAAGACCTCACCGGAACCACGCAAACGCCTGTTCCCTGGGGTGACGGAATTTCAGATGGCGATGAGTTGGCCGGATTCAACATCACCATCGGAGACGGTTGGACTCGACACATTGTCACAGACCCCCGATTGGGCGACAGTGATGGCGATCGACTCGAAGACGGAGAAGAACTGTACCTCTTCGGCTCTGACCCAACCATTGCCAACACAGACGGAGATGGCTGCGACGACGGATTAGACCCAATCCCCGGACGGAGTGAACGGTATGACTTGGGGCTCCAGACACTCGAATTCCTCGATGGACGGGAATCCACCGACGTCACAATCCACGTGGTTTTCGCCGAACACAGCAGGTGGCTACCAGAAACCAGCAGTGGGCGTCTCCAGGGCACCGGCCCTCAAGATGTATCAAGCTTCAATCCGCTACCTGTTCACTGGGCAACCTGCTCCGCATCTCCCTTGGACCCCTGGATGCGCATCCAAATCCAACCCTATGCACAAACCAACGACGGCCTGGAACTCATCGACATCACCTCGGTCGATGTCCCAACCGCCGGGCAGGGCATCGTACCCTACGTTTGGGTGAACATTGCCAACCAGACCTTTGCCTGGGAGCACAAAGGCGAACCCATTGATGGCCCCCTTCAATGGACGGGTGGAGATGCCCGTTTAATCTGGGCTCCACAA
>JBFJXT010000023.1:0-14233 GCA_041623015.1 Thermoplasmatota archaeon
GGGAGATTGAATGCTTGAGGAATGAGAGATGAGCCGAGGCCCAGACGAGCCGCACATCCCGAGCATACACCCCGTTTCGGGTGGTTGGGTGCCCATGGTAGGGTCCCAATCGGTCCAAGGGATGAGCTCCACGTCGAGGTCCGCGTTGGCGTTCATCCAGTCGATGGCTCGGGCCAAGTCGGTGTATCGATTCGTGACCGTCTGTGCTGATGCCACGACGGTACTGGCGACGCCCAACGCATCTCCTTCCACATTGAGCAATGGCCCGCCGGAATCGCCCGGAATGGCAGGATTGGTGAATCGAACATGATGCAACCAGCCATCGTCATAGTCCACATATTCGCCGCCTTTCACATTGACTTCATGATTGTCTCCAACCGCACCCGAGTTTCGCGTACTGCTTGCGCCGTATGCGCGTACCTCTGTCCCCTCGAGCGCATCGCCGGGGGGTGCACTCTGAAGGGGGCCTTCAAAAACAAGCACGGCAGGGTGGACTTGGTCCAGCGCGGAGGCGGGGATTTCCACGATGGCAAAGTCGTTGCCTTTGCACATGTCCGCGTCTGTGATGCTCAAGTCGTTCATGGTCTTCCATGACGAATAGGCGAGGGTCCCATCGAAGGCCTTGCTTCCCGTTTTCCAGTTCTCAACGGACACGGTGGTGCCAAGGGGCGAAGAGACGTTTTCAGCGCAAATTTCGCTTGGCCCGCGGCTGTCTCCAGAGATGGCGCCTGCACAATGGGCTGCGGTGGCCATAAAAAATCGCGTGGCGGCTTCATGCAGAAGGAATGCAGTTGTGCATTGACCGTCCGAGGTATGCATTTGCGTTCCAGGTCGAACCGCCGCGTCCTCAGGCAATCCCCACTCTGGCATGAGGCCCGTCGGAACAACCACTGGTAGGACTGCCGTTTCTGTGTGGGTGCCATCGGTTGCCTGCACGACGACGTTGTACGTGCCTTTCTTGGGATATTGGTGCTCGACAGAGACGCCGGTTTCTGTCAATCCATCGCCCATGTTCCACGTGATCGAAGTGGCCGGCGCCCAGTGCGCCACGCCATTCCATTTGTTGTCGTCGCCAAGCACGCCTTCAAGATCGAGGGGGATTTCATCGATGGTGACGGTAAGGGGGATGGAGGAGAGCGCCACGCCATTTTTTGCACCGCTGAGCTCCACGGTGAAGTCTGTGTAGTCGTAGTAGGTGTGGGTCGCCACTTCGTCACTGCTTGAGAATCCGTCTCCAAAATCCCAGAGGATGTTGGATGGGGTCTCGTACCAAATTGGGGTGAATGTGATGGTGTTCTTGTCTTGTACAGCGGCAATGCGAAGGGGAATATCTTCAATGATCACGGTGGACACGGCCGTGGCGCTGCGCAGTCCGCTGGTAAGCTCCAGGCGTACTTCGTAGGTGCCTGGCTCCGTATACTGAACCTCTGGTTCCGAGCTTGCGCTTGTGGATTGATCGTGGCCAAAGGTCCATTCAATGGTGTCCGGCGGCCAGCCCCACGTGTAGGCAAATGATGCCATGTCCTTGTCCACGACACTGACGATGCGGAGGGGGAAATCGTCTAGGGAAATTGACTTCGTTGCGGACGAACTGGATCCATCGGTCGCCGTGGCGTGAGCGGTAATGGTCCATGGTCCCTTCGAGTCAAAGGTGTGGCTTGGAGCCAAGTCAAGGCTGTCGCTGCCGTCTCCAAAGGTCCAGCTTGCGGACTCAAGGTCTCGACCCCAAGTGAGTGAGAAGGACACCTGGTCTTCTACAATGTCATTGACGATGCGAAGGGGTACGTTGGTGACTTCCACGGTCCCCGTTCGAGTGAGAGTTTCCCCGTCGTGATCGATGGTTAGGGTGACCGTGTAGGTTTGATCGCGGGTGTATGCGTGCTTGACCGTGGCGGCTCGGCTGTAGGTGCCGTCACCAAGGTCCCATTGCCATGAATCCGGTTGGCAACTCCATGGGTAGCTGAATGTGTACTCATGGCCTACCCTGGTTTGCCGGATTGGGGTGTCTGGAAACGCGCACGGTGTTGGCTCTGGCGTTGGCTCGGGTTCCGGTTCATCCTCAAGGCTTGGGTCATCTTCCAGTTCTGGGGGCTCGGCCGGTTCTGTGTCTCCCCCGCCCGGTTCATTGGTCGAATCTGGGGTGGGCACCACATTCACGACCACTTGGGCCGTGTTGCTGAGTTCATTGAGCCGTGCGGTCAAATTGATTTCATAGAATCCTGCCTCGAGGACTGCCACGAGAGTGGGGCCGGTTGTGACAACGCCTTCTACGAGCCATTCGTATTGAATGAGGTCGGATGCAATGGACGAATTGGCTTGAAGCACGACAGATTCACCGGCCATCACGGCAAGCGCCGCCGCATCAATGGTCAAATTCCACTCGGAGTCTGAGCCTGATTGGCTTGGGTCCAGGGCTTCACCGGGCTGCGGGGCAGCGCCTCCGCCGAGGCAACCGGAAAGCGTTGCAACCAAGAAAAGAAGGGTGAGCGGGAGGGTCCGCACAAGATTGACCAGTCTTCTAGGTACAAAACCATTGACGACGGTTCACTGTAGCGTTGGCTGTGCGGGTGTGCTTCGTGGGAGGCTCCAGGCGGCGACAATCCCGCCCACAATCACATCGTAGTAGTAGCTGGATGCGCGCCACAAAACCACCACGACGGGTGCCATGGGTCCTGCCCAGGGGCCAAGAAGCAATACGGCGGCCACCTCAGCAACGCCGGCCCCTCCAATGCTGATGGGAATCGCTGCAAGCATGGTCAACAGGACGCCGGAGGCAAGTACCGCCATCCAGGGCATCTCCACGCCGACTCCACGAAGCAGGGTCCAAAGAACGCCATATTCGAGGCCCCAGACAAACAGGCTCAACCCGGCTGCCATTGCAAGGCGCCAGGGAGATTCACGGGCCAGAGCCACGATGCCTTCTCGAACAGAATCCAAGAATCCGCTGATGGGCAAGGCAATGGAGGACGGCGCTTTTCGCACGACTCGGCGCAAGCCATTCCAGGCCGTTTGGGTCCACGCCGCGATGATGTGGGGCCGCCAAAGCCCCAACGCCAAGAGTGCGGTCATGGTCAGCAACCCCGCTGCGGCAACGAGCGCCAAGCCCCGCAATGTTTCCGCTTCACTGCCAAACACAGTGGGCAACGCAAAGGCGCCAAGGGTGCCGAGCGTGCCAAAGAACACCAAATCACTGGTGCGATCCGCAAGGACCGTTCTTCCCGCGGCAGGCCCTCCGCTGCCCCCGCGCACCAAAAGCGTCAATCGCATCCCTTCAGCGCCCACTCGGCCCGGCGTCACGGCGCCAGCAAATTGTCCCGCCGACACCAAGCGCCAAGCCCCAACCAAAGACAAATCCACGCCCAGGCCACGAGCCAACGTCAAGATGCGCAGCGTCCAGGCGCCATGGGATGCCATGTGCATACCAAGTGCCGCCACCAGAACCCACGGATTGAGGGTGCGAAGTTGCGCAAGCACATTCACGTCCCGCTGGGATTGGAAATAAACCAAAATGGCCGCAATGGACAGCAAGCTCATCGCCACCGCCACGGGCAAGAGTCGACGCAGACGAGGCACCGCCACAAGGGGCCCACCCCCATTGAGTACATGACGATGCATCCCCGGCCATGGCCGCGTTCAACCCAAAGGGCCATCGGCAAGAACGCTGGGTTCAAGCCTCCCTCGGCCCTGTCTGGACTATGGCGGATGACTTGCTCTCAGAACTTCGCAAGCAAGGCCAGGAATTGCTTGGCCACGCCCAAGAAGTGATGAAAGACTGGACCGGCGTTGATCCAGTGGACGCCATTGCTGAGGGCCGCAAGCAAGTCGAAACAATCACTGAAGCCATCCAATACCGCATCGACAAGGAAGTGGGGCGCGCCTTTGCCCAACACCCCGACTTGTACGCAGACCTCCGGCGCGGCTGGCGCCAAGTGCAAAAAACCGGCAAAAAAGTCGCCGAAGACCTCGGCCTCCGCTAAGCAAATGCTCCAGTGGAAACGGCCGGCAAAGAATATCAGCCTTGGAAACCAAAGCCAATAGGCATGGCAAGCACGTTTTCGCCATCGCCCCACGTGAACATCTTCGGCGTCCACACTGAGTACGGCCCGGTTCACGAACCCAAAACACCCCAAAAATGGCGAAAAATCGCAGCGCCATTACTGGGCATTACCCTCGCCACCGGGGGCATGATGCTGCGCTGGATTCGCCGCGCCTAGCCCGCTGCCTCGGCCCACGAATTTTTCAAGCCCACCCTCGTCGCCGACCGCGTGTCCCCCGACGTGATGATCATCATGGGCAGCAAGTCAGACCTCCCCGTTGGCGAGAAGGTCACCAAAGTCCTCCGTGACTTCGGGATTAACCACGAGATCCACGTGGCCAGTGCCCACCGCACCCCCGCTTACGTGGAAGAACTGGTCAACGAACGCGGCGCCAAGGTCTTCGTCGGCATCGCCGGCGTCGCCGCAGCCCTCCCCGGCGTCATCGCCGCCATGACCACCAAGCCCGTCATCGGCGTCCCCGTCGGCGGCAAAGTGCCATTTGACTCCCTCCTGAGCATCGTCCAAATGCCTCCCGGAATCCCCGTCGCCACCGTGGGTGTCGACCGTGGAGACAACGCCGGCTTCCTCGCCGCGCAAATCCTCTCCGCCAACGACCCCGCCCTCGCCGAGCGCGTCGCCTCCCAGCGCCTGCGCGCCTCCGAGAAGGTCCTCCAAGACGACAAGGACATCCAGAACACCGTCGAAGCGTAAAGCGCTGCGCATCTCTGTTCAACCGGCCCTAGGGCTGGTCATCTGTTTCACTCCTTTTTCCGTCTCCATTTCCCGCCGTTTTTGGTGCGGGTTGGTTTTCGTCCGGCGCTAAGGCCCTCAAGGACCAAAATTCTCAGGAAGGCGCCAAGGGCTCATCAGGTAGCTGCAAGCAACGCAACGGTGCCCAATTTTTGCAAATCCATTGCTTGACCGAGGTGCCTGTGGGAATATGTTGCTAGGGTTCGATCAAATTGGGTCACCCTCAACCCTTATCCGACACCCCTGTGTCGGCGGCCACGCCCATGGAAATGCTGTTCGACGCTGACGAGTTTGTCAGAGAGGCCGTCCAGAAGGCCAAGGACCAAATCGGCGACAACCACGCCGTCATCGCAGTCAGCGGTGGCGTCGATTCGAGTGTCGCTGCTGAAATCGTCAAGGAAGCAGTTGGAGACAAGCTTCACGCGATTTACGTGGACACCGGCTTCATGCGCAAAGGCGAATCCGAAGAGACTGAAGCCATGTACAAACGCATGGGCCTCAACCTCACGGTCGTCTACGCTGCCGATGAATACTTCGAAGCCCTGGCCGGCGTGACCGAGCCCGAGCAGAAGCGCAAGATCATCGGTGAAAAATTCATTCGTATCTTCGAGCGCGAGGCCAAGAAGACCGGCGCCAAGTACCTGGTTCAGGGCACCATTGCCCCCGACTGGATCGAGAGCGGCGGCGGCAACCGTGACACCATCAAGTCCCACCACAATGTGGGTGGCTTGCCCGATGACATGGAAATGGAACTGTGCGAACCCCTGTACGACTTGTACAAGGATGAAGTGCGCGCCGTGGCTCGGTTCCAAGGCATCGAAGTGGCCGAACGCCAACCATTCCCCGGCCCCGGCCTCGCGGTTCGTGTCATTGGCGACTTGACGCCAGAGCGCACCATGATTGCCCGTGAAGCCTGCTACATCGTGGAGACGGAACTTCAAAAGGCAGTCGAGAACGGTGAGATGGACGAGTTGCCCTGGCAATACTTCGCCGTGCTCACCAACACCCCTAGCGTCGGCGTCCAAGGTGACTTGCGTGCTTACGGTGAAACGGTGGCTGTGCGCGCCGTGCAGAGCTTTGACGCCATGACGGCTCAAGCCACGGAGATTCCCTGGAAGGTGCTTGGACGCATCAGCCGCGGCATCACCAACCACCCGGACCTGAAGGACCAGGTCAACCGCGTTGTCTACGACATTAGCGACAAACCACCAGCAACCGTGGAATGGGAGTAAGGCAACGCCGAACGACCAGTGCGCGGTTGGTGGGTGATTGCTGGCCGTTCACGGCCAGCATGACGCCCGCCACCGTCGAGTGGGAATAGCCCCAACTTGGCCCCGGTGGGCGCCTCCTTTTCCTTCCCTTTCCCCTTTGTTTTGCCGATTATTCGGCCTTCTCTAACCAGCCCTGTTCCAGAGCGTTACGCAAGGTGATACTGGAGGAAACCTGGGCTTCGGTGAGGTCTGGTTCGTCTCCGGCCAGGTACTTGGTGTTGGAGGTCCAGTCGGTGAATTTCTTGCGCACCACGTAGCGCACGGTGACCACTTTGGCAATGTGCCGAGCGTGTTGATCTCGACTGGCGGTGAAGCTGCCCGGGTAGGTGCGAATGATGCCTTCGTCTAGGAGGGCTGTGGAATCGGTGGTGGCGTCGAGCAAGTAGCGATCGTGGCTCACCACGAGGATGGTGCCGTGGTAGGCGTTGAGCGCTTCAATGACCACGTCGCGGGCCCACAAGTCTAGGTGGTTCGTGGGCTCGTCGAGAATCAAGAGGTTGCTTGGGCGCAGCACGCATTTCAGGAGCATGAGGCGCTGTCGTTCGCCACCGCTGAGGGTGCTGACGGTGCGGTTGAGGTCCACGGCAGGGTTGAAGCGGAAGCGGCCCAAGAGCGCCTTCACGTCGCGCTCTTCCATGCCTTGGCGCGCCTCGATTACTTCTTGGTGGACCGTGCGGTCGGCTTCCAAGTCGTCTTGTTCTTGGCTAAAGAAAATGCCCTTGACACCAGGGGCCGCGTGCAGCGTGCCGGAGTCCTTCTGAACCTTGCCAGTGAGAATTCCGAGTAGTGTGGATTTGCCTGCTCCGTTGGCGCCCACGAGGCCGATGCGGTCGCCGCGGCGGATTTCTAGTTCGGCGTTTTGCAGAACCGGTGAGTCGTAGGCTTTGCAGAGGCCAGTGAATCGAAGCATTTCCTGGCTGCTTTTGTCCGTGGCGCCAAACTTGAGGCCGAAGGCGAACCCTTCCAGCACTGCATCAGGCGTCCGGTCGAGCGCCTTCTGGTACTTTTCTAGGTCCTTCATGCGGCTGGCGTATTGGCCATCAAATCGCTTTTGCTTGCGAAATTGCATGATGACGGCTTTGGTTTGGGCCATCCGTTCGCCGGCTTTTTCGTGCTCCCGTTTTTGCCTGGCGATGTCTTCGTCCCGGGCCTCCACGTAATCTTCGTAGTTGCCGTCGAAGCACTTGACGCCGCCTTGCACCTCAAAGACGCGGGTGGCTACATTGTCCAAAAATACCCGGTCGTGGGCAACGAGAAGGATGGTGCCGTCGAAGCCGCGAATCCAGTCTTCGAGCCATTCGATGCTGTCCACGTCCAAGTGGTTCGTGGGTTCGTCCAGCACCACCAGATCACCTGGTTTGGCTTCGGAAAGGGCGCGGGCAAGGAAGAGGCGGGTTTTTTCGCCGCCGCTGAGTTTGCTTGCGTCCATGGTGAGGGGCAAGGCACCGAGTTCCTCCATGACGCCCGACGCCACGGGGCCGGGGGCCTTTGCGCGTTTGATTTCCTGCTCTACGGCGGCGTAGCGCTCCAAGACCAATTCGTAACCGGCTTCTTCGTAGAGTGCAGGGTCTGCGATGCGGGCTTCGAGGGCGTCTTTTTCTGATTGCAAGGCGGGCGGCACGGGCTTGTCCGATGCAAGCACATCAGCGACGGTGGCGCCAGTGGGAATGACGAGGTGTTGGTCGAACCAGTGGACGCGCACATCGGCCATGCGGAAGTTGCCATCGTCCGGCTTTTCGCGACCGGCTAGGATGCGCAAGAGGGTGGATTTTCCAGCGCCATTGGGGCCGACGAGGGCAACCACGTCGCCGGTGCGCACTTGGAATGTGGCGTCGTCAAACAGTTGCTTGCCGCCGTAGCCCTTGCTCAATCCGTCGGCTTCGATGACCGCCACATTTTGGGCCACCGGGGCAACCCATTTAGAGCCGGTGCCGGGGGAAAGAGTCGCCCAGGGTATTTTCGGGGGGCTGCAATTAAACAGAGCCCCGACCATTTGAGGGCGTGGCTTCCTTGAGTTGGCCCGTTGGCGTTGCCATTGCAATCGCCATGACCTTCGCCGTCGCGGCTTTGTGGTGGCTTGGCCGCGTCCTGCATGACCGGTGGGATGAGACCCTGAAATCTGCGTCGTGGGCGCCTCGGGCACCCCTCAAGGTCGGAGCGTTTCAGGTGTTTGGCTCGGGGTGGGTGCAAGTCTTGCTGCAAGGCGCCAATCACCTAGGCTTCCTCATCTGGCGAGTATTGCTTGTTGGGGTCTTCGCGTTGCTGTTGGTCCTGGTGCTGCCCATCTGGGATGATTTGCCCGTTCAACTCTGGGGATTCCTCAAGTCCACGGTCCTAGCCATGGGCATGAGCTTCGTTGCCTTCTTGCCAAATCTAGGTCGCATCGTCTTGATTGTGCTCGTGGTCCGACTGGGCCTGGCGGTGCTCAAGTACATCTTTGGCGAAATTCGCAAAGGCCGCATTCGCTTGCGCAACTTTGATCGGACCTGGGCGCAGCAGACCTACAACTTGATTCGATTCGCTGCGATCGTTCTGGCTGCCATCTTCATTTTCCCGTTGCTCCCCGGCAGTGGATCCACGGGCTTCCAGGGCATCGCCATCTTTGTGGGTGCGCTTGTCAGTCTTGGCGCCACAACCGCCGTTGCCAATGCGGTGGCTGGAATCGTGCTCACCTACACCAAGGCGTTCACCCGAGGCGATCGGGTGTTGATTCAAGAAATTCTTGGAGATGTGGTCGCAAGGACCACGTTTGTGACGCGTATTCGCACCGTCAAAAACGAGGAAATTTCTTTGCCCAATCAACTGGTGTTGGCCGGCCCCATCATCAATTACAGCCGCGACGCCGGCGGAAAAGGCGTGGCCGTGGAGGTGCGCATCGGTCTTGGGTATGATGTTGAGTGGCGTGACGTACACCGATTGCTCAAGGAGTCGGCGGCACTGGATGGCGTACTCAATGAGCCTGAGCCTCGGGTGTATCAAGCGGAATTGGGTGATTTTGCCGTGTCGTACACCTTGTACGCCCTCGTGGAGGACCCCACCACCATGCTCTCGGTGCGCTCCAAAATCATCCAACGCATCATGGACTTGTTTGCGCAAGCGGGCATCGAAATACTCAGCCCAGACCACCTAGCAGTGCGGGACGGCAAGCCAGGAATTCCCACCACCTCGAAGGCATTCGCACCGCCCTCTCCCGATGAAGACGTGGTCGAACCTGATGTGCCCTCGGCGGAGGCGGTACACGAGGATGATGACTCTCGGTCCTTGGACTTGGATGCCGATGCCAAGCGCACTCGGGGTGGAACACACCTAGAATCCTGAATCAACTCGACTCAATCGCGCCCAAAGGCCGAACGAACCCGGTGGCAGAGTCTTCAACTTTTGGCCAAGTGAGTAGGGGAAGCTTCAACCCGGCCCCGTCAGTGTCCCCTTTCCGAATGGAGTCTGCCACATTGCCAAGCATCGGATGGCGCGAGTGGGTTCACTTGCCAGACCTTGACATTGGCCCAATCAAAGCCAAAATTGACACCGGTGCCAAAACCTCTGCGCTGCACGCCTACGACGTGGAAATCGAAAACGGCCGCGTGCGCTTCAAGGTCCACACCATCCAAGGCCGAGACGATTTTTTTGTGCAAGCCGAAGCAGACCTCGTTGAACAACGAGTGGTTCGCGACTCGGGCGCCAACGCCAGCCTGCGCCCCGTCATCAGCACCACACTCATCCTCATGGGACAATCCCAACCCGTTGAAGTGACCCTCATTGACCGGCAAGACATGTCGTTTCGGATGCTCGTTGGCCGCTCCGCCATCGCCAATCGATTCGTGGTGGATTGCGGCTTGAGCAACGCCGGGGGCATTCCTGAATCAGTCCACCAATGGGAGGCCGCATGAACATCGCCGTGCTGTCGCGAAACCCGCGGCTCTACTCTACGCATCGACTCAAGGAAGCAGCCATCGAGCGTGGCCACACTGCCAGCGTCATCGATTACGTGCGCTGCTACATGGACATCACCACGCGCAAGCCTCGCGTCATGTACCAAGATGAAGCGCTGCCCCACTACGATGCCATCATTCCTCGCATCGGTGCCAGCCACACCTTCTACGGTACTGCCGTGGTGCGTCAGTTTGAGATGATGGGCGTTTTCCCCGCCAATGAATCCCAAGCGATTACGCGATCCCGGGATAAGCTTCGAAGCTTGCAAATCTTGAGCCGTGAAGGCCTCGGTTTGCCTGTTACCGGCATGGCCAGTAGCCCAAGCGATATTGATGGCGTCATCAAGCTCGTTGGCGGCGCACCGCTTGTGGTGAAGCTCATCGAGGGGACCCAAGGTGTTGGGGTGGTGCTTGCCGAAACCAAGAAGGCCGCTCAGTCTGTCATTGAGGCTTTCAGGGGATTGAAAGCAGACATCTTGGTCCAGCAATTTATCCAGGAAGCCGGCGGCAAGGACGTTCGCTGCTTTGTGGTTGGCAACAAAGTGATTGCTGCCATGGAGCGCACCGGAGCACCGGGTGACTTCAGGAGCAACCTCCACCGTGGAGGCTCTGCGGAGATTACTAAGTTGACGCCCGACGAACGACGAACCGCCATCAAATCTGCCAAGGCGCTTGGCTTGAATGTGGCCGGCGTGGATTTGCTTCGCAGCGACGAAGGGCCGCTCGTGATGGAAGTCAACAGCAGCCCTGGACTCGAAGGCATCGAAGCATCCACCGGCATCGATGTGGCTGGAAAAATCATCGAGTTCTTGGAAACCAACGCAAAGCCGGGCAAGGTCAAGGATCGTGTCAGGGTCTGAAAAATCAGCCAAACCGAAGCGGCAAGGGCCCTTTGAGTTTGGAGGGCAAATGGTGCAGCCGGGCACCCGCGTGCAAGTTGACCTAGAGGTGGCGCGGTTGCCCGTGGGCGTGCCCCTCTCCATGCCCGTGGTCGTGATTCATGGCCGCTATGAGGGTCCAAAACTCTTCGTAAGCGCAGCAATCCATGGCGATGAAATCAACGGCATCGAAGTGTGTCGTACTCTGTTGCAGACGGACCCATTGGCCCTCCATGGCACTTTGATGGTGATTCCCGTGGTGAATGTCTTCGGGTTCGTGGACCAATCCCGGTACTTGCCGGACCGACGCGACCTCAACCGGGCCTTCCCAGGTTCGGCCAAGGGCAGCCTTGCAAGTCAATTGGCGCACTTGTTCATGACTCAAGTCCTGGCACGATCGGACTTTGGCATCGACTTGCACACGGGAAGCCACCACAGAACGAACCTTCCACAGATTCGCGCCGACTTGCAAGATTCCGAGACGCGCCGTTTGGCTGAAGCGTTTGGGGCTCCGGTCTTTTTGCACTCTAAGATTCGCCCAGGTTCTCTGCGTGCAGCGGCCACCAAGGCCGGCGTGCACATGTTGTTGTTTGAAGCGGGAGAGCCCCTTCGGTACAACGACGAGGCCATCAAGATTGGCAAACGCGGCGTTCTTCGGGTGATGACTGCGCTTGGGATGCGGCCGCGTCGATTGGCAAGACTCCGGCATTCAAGCGTGGAGGTGGGTCGCCATACCTGGCTGAGGGCTCCTGCGAGTGGAATGCTGCGCTTGAGTGTAAAGGTGGGCGATACGGTAGCGGCTAGGCAGCAGCTTGGAGTCATTGCAGATCCATATGGCAACAATGAGATTCGGGTGCGCAGTCCGGGTGATCGACTGGTCATTGGGCACGCCTTGAATCCTAGCGTCAACAAGGGAGACGGAATTTTCCACTTGGGATCGGTCATAAAACCGGAGCAAAGCCAGGGACGAGAGTCAGTGGCCTAGCTTCGACTGTTCAATCAATGCCCGAGGCCCCTTATGTATGGTGGGTGTAAGGTGGGGGCTGAAGCCATATGGTATTCAATAACCGCACAGCAACTTTGATGGCAGTCGCACTCGCGTCCGTCGCCCTTGGGGGCTGCATCGGAGACAATGCATCAGCCAGCACCCTATACGTCAAGGACGCCTTGGCTGACGACGTTGCTGAAGTCTATGTTACATTTACAAAAGCCCAGGTCAAGTCGGTGGATGCCGGCTGGACCACGGTCTATGAAGGCAAGCAAAGCATTGAGCTTCTTGCCCTGAGCAGTGCCGATGCCAAGGCCGAACTCAGTTCCTTTGATCTTGCGCCGGGCGCCTACGAGGGCCTGCGTATCGCTGTGAGCGAAGTGCGCGTCATTGACCTTAATGGCGACGAGATTCTCTTGAATGTCTTTGGCAACCTTGTCCAAATCTCGGATGACTTTAGGGTCGGCGCCGACGGCATCGACATCCTCGTGGACTTTGACCTCGACGCTGGGGTCGACATGGAGGCCGGTTCCTACACGCCCATCGTGAAGACCATCCAGACGAGCGATGACGACTCGGACGGCGATGGAATCGACGATGTGGATGACACCGACGACGACAACGATGGCGAAGAGGATGACAAGGACGATGATCGCGACGGTGACGAGCGCGACGATCGCCCCCGCCAGCACCACGCTGACAGCGCGGAGGATGCTTGTGCTGCGGAGCGCATGGAAGAGGCCGAGGAAGCCGAAGCCGAATTCAACGAATCCGTTGAGGAAGCCGAAGCCGAGCGTCAAGAGGCCCACATGGAGGCCGATGCGCGCCGCGATGCCACCTTGACCTCGCCCAATGCCACAGCCGAGGAGAAACTCGCCGCGAGTGACAAGGCCGACGAGGAAAAGGCCGAGGCCGACGCCCAGTATGACGAAGCGGTCGCCGAGGCTCAAAAAGAATATGAAGAAGAGATCGCCGAAGCCGATGAGGAGCAAGTTGAATGCCTTCACGACGATGACGACGATGAGGATGATGACGACCAAGAGGACGAGGATGACCACGAGCACGGCGACAACGATGACGACGAGCACGAGGGTCGCAACGACTAGGACAGTCGTCTACCACAGGTAAGTCCGAATGAGAGCGCTTTGCGCCACTCGTCCCTTTTCCTTCCTCTCCCTTTTTCTTCTTTTGTGCCCGGTCCTGACTTGGAGCCCTGATAGCCTACTTGAGAATCGACCCGAGCAAACCACGCACGATGCTGCGGCCGATTCCGCCACCAAGCTGCGTTCCCAGAGATCGCATGGCGGATTTGCCTAGTGCCTGCGCAGAGGTTTGACGGCGGCGCTCGGGCTTTGGCCGCTCTTGCACCTTGGTGCTCGCCCTTGGCATCTTTGCGCGATTGGCAAGCACCTCATGGGCCGAGTGGCGGTCGATGGTGGCGACGTATTTTTGATTCCAGGCTTGGCGTGCCATGGCGTCTCTTCGTTCTGCTTCTGTCACCGGGCCCATGCGGGAGCGAGGCGGACACATGAGGGTGCGTTGCACGATGCTTGGTTGTCCCTTGGCTTCAAGCACAGACACCAGTGCTTCACCCACGCCTAGTTGGCTAATCACTTGCTCCACGTTCAGCTCGGGGTTGGGTCGGAAGGTCTGTGCAGCGGCACGCACAGCTTTTTGGTCCCGGGGTGTGAATGCGCGAAGGGCATGTTGGATGCGGTTGCCCAGTTGGCCAAGCACTTCGTCGGGAACATCAGAGGGGTTTTGGGTCACAAAATAGACACCGACACCCTTGGAGCGAACCAAGCGAACCACTTGGGCCACTTTGTCAACGAGGTGCTTGGGCGCATCCGAAAACAGCAAGTGTGCTTCGTCGAAAATGAACACCAATTTCGGCTTGTCCGGGTCGCCCACTTCGGGCAGCTCTTCAAACAATTCAGACAGCAGCCAGAGCAAAAACGTGGCATACAGTTTCGGGTGTTCCATGAGCTGGTCGGCGGCCAACACGTTGACGTTTCCAAGCCCCTGGGTGGTGCGCATCAAGTCCACGATGTCTAGGGCTGGCTCCGCAAAGAACTGGTCTCCCCGTTGTTGATCCAGCACCAAGAGGCGTCGTTGAATGGCGCCGACGGAGCCGGTGGTGACGTTGCCGTGGGAGGCGGACAATTCGGCGGCGTGCTTGGATACATGGGAAAGCATGGCACGCAAGTCCTTCAAATCAAGCAGCAGCAGCCCCTCTTCGTCTGCCACTTTGAAGGCGATGTTGAGAACCCCCTCTTGGGTGTCGTTCAAATCGAGGAGGCGAGACAAGAGAACGGGCCCCATCTCGGAAATGGTGGTGCGAATCGGGACGCCCTTCTCGCCAAACAGATCCCAGACGACC
>JBFJXT010000024.1:0-14166 GCA_041623015.1 Thermoplasmatota archaeon
AGTCGGAGCTGTCACCGGGGGCTTGATCGGTGCTGCTGCCGTCGAAGCCCCATGCGGGCAGTTCGTCGACGTTTGTGATTTCTGCCGCGTCGGGGATGACGCGGGTTTTGCTGCGCAGCTTTTGGGTTGGCTTGTGACCATCCATCCAAATGTATTCGGCGAAAACGACCATGGGATTGACCCCTCAAGCCTGCCTATTCGCTGGGAGACTTAAAGATTCAGTTGCATCGGAAACAACCTTGAAATGAATGATTTGCCTCAATTTACCAGTCCAAAATACTCAAATGTCTCGTATCAATCCCATTTTTGCATGAGCGATGAGACACCCGTTGCGCCAGTGGACGACGTTGACCGCACCCTACTACGTGCCCTGGTTTCTGATGGAACCCAAAGCAATCGGGATCTTGCGGACGCTGCAGACATTAGTCCAGCCACCGTGAATCGCCGTCTCAAACGCATGGAAGAAGACGGGGTTTTGCTTGGAATCTCGGCGCTCGTGGATGCAGAAGCGGTCGGCTGGGGCCTCACGGTCATCGTCGGATTGCGCATCGAAAAGGGTCACCTTCGCCAAGTGCAGGAAGGTATTGCCAAAGATCCTCGGGTGTTTGCGGTCTACGACGTCACCGGTGAATGGGATGGCATGGTGCTGGCCCGGTGCCACGACCGCAGGGACTTGGATGATTTGGCAAAAACCACCCTCAGTTCGCACCACATCCAACGCACCAACACCATGGTGGTGCTGAAAACCGTCGCCGAGAAGAGCATCGTTCCCGTGCTGTAAGTCCGCTACAAGGGCGCTCAATTGCGGCCGAGCATCAGGCGTCGGGCCGCATTTTGGTGGCGCAACCCTGGGCCGTCGGCTTTTATAACCGTCGCCCGTGCTTTGGATTCGAGGTCCAATCGTCCTTGCCCGTTGACCCGTTGTGGTACCAGACCGCAGGCTTGCTTGCATTGATCGCCGGTTCGGCGTTTTTCTCTATGTCTGAGACCGCTTTGATTTCCGCTGACCGATTTGAATTGCACGACCGCGTCGCAAAAGGAGGCCGCCGCGCCAAGCGGCTAGAAGCGATGCTGGACGAGCCGGAACGATTGCTCACAACGATTCTTCTGGGCAACAACCTCGTGAACATTGCCGCCACCGCCTTGGCCACCAGCATGGCCCTGAAGCTGTTCGACTCCTACGCCGTCGCCATCAGCACCGGTGTCATGACCTTCGTGGTGCTGGTGTTTGCAGAAATTACCCCCAAGAGCATCGCTGTTCGCCAGAGCCTCGGATTGGCACTTCGTGTGTCGGGGCCCTTGCGAGTCTTCGAGTCAGTCCTTTGGCCGTTTGTGCGCATGTTCACTGGCATTGCCAAGGGCATGCTCCTCATCTTTGGCATCAAAACCGATGAGCGAACGCCGTTTGTGACCCAAGCCCAAATCGAAGGTCTGGTGCGCATGGGCGCCAAGGAAGGCGAAGTGGAGCAATTCGAGCAACAAGTCATCAGTGAAGTGTTCGAGTTCACGGAAACGGACATTGACGAAGTGATGACGCCTGTGGAGCGGGTGCAGTATGTGCACAAATCCGCCGCCATGCGAGAAGCCCTCGAACTATCCGCGCGCACCGGCCACAGCCGGTTGCCCGTGGTGGATGGTGACTTTGACCAAGTGCTCGGATTCGTTCACGTCAAGGACCTGCTTCGATTCACGGACGAAGAATTGAGCATGGAGCCAGTGACGGACATCCTTCGCTCGGTGTTGTTTGTTCGCCACGATGCCCACAGTGACAAGGTCCTGGTGCGCATGCAGCGAGAGCACAAGCTCATGGCGATCATCCAAGACGAAGAGGGCCGCAACGTGGGCATCGCCACCGCTGAGGACCTGCTTGAGGAACTGGTTGGTGAAATCACCGACGAATTCGACACGGCGGCCCGCCCCCGTGGTTCTCGGTTCGAGTCCCGCAAGAGTTCCCAATAATTGGCCTGAGTCCGATTTGGGGGATCTTACTTGGATTTGGGCAGCGGAGGTGCCGTCATGACGGCCGCCGCATCCCAGCGCTGCAAGCTCGCGTAATAGGGATTGGAGGCGGGGTCCATCACGAAGTCGCGAGGGCCCAAAATAATGAGCAAATCCTGGGCGCGCGTAAGGCTCACATTGAGGCGGCGGTGGTCCTCGTGGGGCTTGGCGGGGCGGCGAGTGGTCATGTCGTAGACAATCACACGGCGCTCGCTTCCTTGGAATGCGTCTACGGTGCTGGCGGTAATCCGGCCCCAAACATCCGCTCGCTTCTCGCGCACGGCGCGCTCCTTGAATGCCTCCGTTTGGGCCTTGAAGGGGCTAATGTAGCCAATTTGTTCCGGGGGAACCCGTTGCTCGAGTAGACCTCGGATGATGGCGTACGCCACGCCAATGTTGGTTTCATTGACTCGACTGGTTTTGACGCGCTTGTCTGCCTCAGGCAACCGGGATGTATCCACCCACGCCACTGGGCCCACCAATTGGCCAAGCACTTGGGGCACATCGGGGGCGCTGCCTCGCCGACTTTCCACTTGGCTCTTGTAGACGGCGTCGGCGGACCAACTGTAAATGGCGGGATCGCAGCGAAATTGCTCGTCCAGCATGACACTCAAGTCGGGCCGCATCATTTGCAGAACCTCGAAGTGGCTGCGTTTGTATTGGGCGTCGTCCCGGTAGCTCCAGGCGCGAATAATCGGAGGCAACTGCATTGGGTCGCCAACGAGGACCATCCGTTTGCCAGCGGCGCGGGCCACGGCGATTTTGGGGAATGCGTTCATGCCGGCTTCGTCCACAACCACGTGATCGAAGGGCCGCAGTTCTTGATCCAGGCGCTCAGCATTGACGAGGGCGCAAGCAAGGGCGTCAAGGGTCATGCCGACGATTGGGGTGTCGCGGGTGATGCTCTCAAAGAGGGGGACGGCGTCTTCCTCTTCGGGGTCCATCCAGTAGCCACCCATGGTTTTGTTCCAGGGCAACAAGTCGGCGCTGACGTTGCGCCCTTCTCCTAGGCGCACCATTTTGCTCACCAGCTTCCGATCACCTTGCACCGCTTTGCGCATGGCGTTGTCGATGGCCACGTGGGTGTGGCTGGCAATCAGCACCGATTCTCCTCGCTTGGCAGCTTCACTGATGAATCGGGCAATGACCGTGGTTTTGCCGGTGCCTGGCGGGCCTTGGATCAGCGTGAGGCCGCCCAATGGAGAGCGCAGGGCTTTGCGAAGTGCATCTGCCTGGGCGGGCCGCAACCCTTCGTCTCGAACATCCTGGCCATTGTCGGGAGGCAAGGAAGGGAGGCGATCAGGATGGAGCAACTCGGTGAGTCCGTGGTCCCACTTTCGACACACCAAGAACGCCTTCAGGAGATTCCTGTACAGGGTAGCGTTGGTGCTGGGGCTCAGTTTCAGTTGAGTGCCCCGGGTCAAATCGGACCACGTGGGGTCGTCCGCTTCGATGTCGAGGATGCTGCCGGCTCGTTGCTCGACCTTGACATTCACGGTGTCTGCGCGAGCGCCTTTGGCTTTCTTTTCCAGGCTGCCTTCCAGGCGGGCGCCCTTGGGGACGCGGCGAGGGTCGCCCTGCATCACTTGCACGCGAAGAATCGAGACCTCCGTTTCGCGGCGCGCCTCTTCTACGACGACGGTTAGGATGTCTTCGTCGTCAACGCCCTCCTTCTCCTCCACCATGATTTCCTCCTGGAGGCACCGCAAGTGGTCTTTGAGTGAAGGTACGCGGGGGTCGGTGAGTGGACGGGAATCCAAGGCGTGGCACTTCGTACACGCCGTGACGAAACTAGGCCCGAACTGTGTCCATTCGGTGGTTGCCCCGCATCGGTGGCATCCCAACAAACGGCGCGAGGGGGAAGTGGTTCTTGGCCGTTGGCGTGGCGGCTGGACTGCCGTGGCTCGAAGCGGGATGGGCGAGTGGGTCCGAAAGCAGAACGGATGGAGGTTACGTGGGGGAGTCAAGGAGGAAAAGGGGCGGGTCCACGGGGGGACTGGCGCTTACGTTTGGGCTGTGACTGGCAGGATGCAGTAGATGCGACCGAATCCGAACCAGAGTTGGCATTCTTCACGGGGTGCCCAGCAGAAACCAGGCCATTCGGGGGCGGCGCTGGAGCAGGTGCCCATGTAGCCAACGAGGCAGTATTGGTTGCCGCCGCCGAGGCCGAGGTAGACGTCACAGTCATCGTAGTCGTCGGGGTCGTAGCACAGGCCAGGCAATTCAGGGCCTTCGTCGCCGACGCAGAAGATGGGCTGGTGGCGGTCCGCGGAGGCGGTGGGTGCTGCGAGCAGCGTTGCGGTCAGTAGGCAGGCGAGGGTTGCAAAGAGGGTGTGGTTTTTCATGGAATCACCTAGGTGAGGCAGGTTTCGCCGGGGTTCTGGTAGGTGCGGTAGTACCACACTTGGCAGGTATCGCGGCTTAGATCGTAGCAAATGCCTTGGTCGATGTCGGGGCCGACAAAGAGTTGGTAGCACGTTTCGTCGGGGTTGCCGGGGCGCGTGACGGGCTTGGCGACGATACAGGTGTCGCTGCCGTACGTGCTGTACCACAGCACAATGCAGTTGGCGCCGGGGTCGATGCAGTAACCTTGGTCGATGTCGGGTCCCACGAGGACTTGACGGCACTGGGGCCATGGGTCGCCTGCTTGAGCGGCGGGGGCCATAACAAGGAGGCTGGTGGCAAACAGGATGCTTGCGATGATGGTGGCTTGGAGCTTCATCAAGCCGGGACACGCAAGCGGACACAAGAGGGCGGCGCTGCGGTTCTCAATTGTCGAATCAAGGGGGGGAGGGAGGGGGATAACTGGTCAGTTTGCGCGGTGCGCAGATTTAGGCAACGCAGTAGTTGGGGCCGGTGCCGTAGTGGGAGTACCACTGGATGCGGCAGGAGCTGGCGCCGGGACGCACACAAATGCCTTGGTCGATGTCCGGTCCGTAGAGCACTTGACGGCAGATTTCACCAAAAGCAGGGGATGCATTGGGAACGTAGCATACATCGTTTCCGTATGCGTTGTACATCCAGACGAGGCAGTCGTCGCCGTTAAGATCGTAGCAAATGCCAGAATCGATGTCTGGGCCGTACAGCAATCGTTCGCACGTGGCGCTGGGTGCGTGGGTTGCGCTGGTGCTTGGGGCCAGTGCCAGAGCGGTGAATGCAAAGATGAGCAGAGTTGCACGGATGCCTGTTGAGGACATGAATTTCTGGAGGCTTGGGGGCGGATGAGTGTAATGTAGCGGTTCCAACCCATCTAGTGTCGCTGCGTTGGCAAGGCGACCTTAGTTTGTTCCGCCAGGGCGGTCCCTCCTGGGAAAACAGCATCAAACCAAGCAATTTTTGACGGGGCAACCCACGAAAGTACGACTTGGTGAGTCACATTGACCATGTGCTAACTCGGGCCGTTTCAATACAATACTATTCACACCACCCATGCGAATGAATAATTTTCATGATATAGCATTCTAAGCACCACATTATTTTGATTCTAATTTTTTCTGGGCTATCATATTCCGCCATGGACGTGGCAAGCCTTCAATTATCGTCAGGCGGCAGAAGGTTAGGTATGCAGGGGACGCAACGAATCAGGATATTGCTGGTGGAGGACGAAGTGACGGATGCGCGCCTGGCGTGCCTTGGGTTGCCGATTGAGGCCGGCTATGATGTCCACCACGTGCGCACGGGCAGGGATGCGTTGGTGGCTGCAAAAGCAGCCCGATTCGACCTGGTGTTGCTTGATCACCGATTGCCAGATCTTTCAGGCCTCGAAGTAGGGCGCCGCCTCAGAGGAGATGGCTGCACCTCGCCACTGGTGATGATTTCAGGCGTCCACCAAGATGCACTCGTGGACCACGCGTTTCGCGCCGGCATTGAAGATTTCGTGGTCAAGGACAACACCTACCAAGATCGTCTAGCGGACGCCGTCGAAGCTGCCCTTGACCCATGACCTCCGCGTCGGACCTCGTGAAACGACTCCAAGCATTTGGAGTGCCTGAAGCCGACGCAAACCTGTATTTTCATATCTGTCGCCTCGGCCGGGCAACCGCTTCAGAGGCGGCCAAAGCGGCGGGGGTGAGCCGAACCGATGGCTACCGCCTCCTAGACCAATTGCAAGCCAAGGGCTTTCTTGAAAAAACCGTAGAACGCCCCGCCAAATTCGTTCCCGTGCCCGTCAAAAAAGTGCTCGGGCGCCTCATCAAACAATGCCGCAGGTCCCTGGAGGCCCTCGCTGATGAACAAGAGAATCTGGCACTCGCCTGGCCCCAGGGAGCTGAGATTGGGCAACAAAAACGACGCATTGCCACCCACCAGGGGCGCAACCAAATCCAAGGACTCCTAGAACGCATCATTGATGGCGCCAGTGAAGACATCACTCTGTCCTCAACGCTTCGAGGCATTGCCAAGTTGGACCTTGGCCGCCTGATGAACCGCCTCCAGTTACGAAAAGAACTCGGAATTCCCATCCGGGTCCTCACTCGGGTCGAAGCGCCCGATCTGCCACTTTTGCGACAACTTTCCACTGTCGCCACGGTGAGACACCTCGACCTGGGCGAGTACCACGAGATGTTGATTGCCGATACCAATTCCATCGCCATGTTCGTCGGGGGCAGCCGAGGTCGTGACCCTGAAGGCGGGGCCGAAACCCTCCTGCATTTGACAACGCCCCCGTTCGTCATGGCGCAAAAAGCGCTCGTGGATCATGCATGGGTTCGGGGCACGGACTTAGCTGATCGAATTCGCGAATTAGAAACCGGGCGTCAACCGGAGCGCGCCGAACTGCTTCGAGGCCGCTGGATGCGCACGGAACGACTCAAGCAGATGCTCTTTCGCAATGAACGGGTCTTGCTCCTGGCACCCGCAAACGAATTACAACGGTGGAAAGAATCCGGCGTCGCTCGGGTCATCAAGACTCGGCTGCGGCAAGGCTGTGCCATCATGGTCCTCAGCGATGCGCCAAGCACCCCGACCTTCCCGGTGGTTCAGGTGCCTCGTGCCGATCGCCTCGTCGTGGTGGCTGGAAAGCAAGAAATGCTCGTGGTGGAGCACTGCAACGATACGGGCGGCACCACCAACGAAGGTGAATGGGGCCTTTGGTCTACCATTCGAAGCGCCGTTGATGAGGCCGGGGATCGACTTGAAGGCCAAGCGGTACGCGCCAGGCAAGAGCGGCCCGTTGCCCATGCCCGGGTTCCTCTCTGGTCCTGAGCCTCCACTGAATCCTCGATTGGCGCTTTGAAATTCCCGCATAATCGCAGAGACCCTCCTGAATTGCCCTTCCCCTTCTCCCCTTTGGCCATGTGGACATTGTCTCCGCATTGCACCCTTGAACACCCCAACCCAACAACAAACAGAGCAAGGCACCAGCGCCTCCTCCACCGATGAGGTTGTCTGTTTGCCGTCGGACAAGCATCGAATCACGGTCCCAGGCGGTTGACTCCGTCATTGTCCCCGGCCAAGAACCGGGGGCGGTGACCCCCCATGAAATCAACCCCCGCGACACACGCCCGCATCCACGCCCTGATTCGAGCCGACCCTGGAATCCACATTCGACGCGTGGCCTTCCTGACTGGCCTCTCCTGGAACACCATTCAGTACCACTTGCGCCGCATGGAAGCCCGAGGCATGGTCGTCAGCGAGAAAGTCGAAGGCAACGTCTGCTTCTTCGATCGAGCCGCCGGCGCCTTCCACGGAAAAGCTGGCCAAGCCCTGCTTCGCGATGCAAGGAATGTGCTCCTTGCCCGCCACTTGATCCAACACGGCGGAATGAGCCAAAAGGAACTGGCCGAAGGACTCGGATTGGCCGCCAGCGTCATCCACCGAAGGGTGAGCAAGTTCGAGGAAGCTGGCCTCATCGAGCGCGTCCCCGAAGGCCGCTCCCTGCTGGTGTTTGCCAAGGAAGACCTCACCGTTGGCCTTGGCCGCGTGGGTTTGCTTCCCAAGCACGACGACGTTCAGGTGGACCTGCAAGCCGCCGCGCAGGACGTTGTCGTGGAGGCCGCCGAGGCCGTGCAATTGAAACCGGATGGCATTGGCCTCGCCGTCGCCACCGGCTCCGAAGCATAATTCGGTCGCTGGATTCAAAGAGTCGACCCCCCAGCTCCGAGTAAGCCCCTTCCTGTTCCCCCATGAACCTCACGGATCATGGGCTTGCGGCATCCGACTGAGCGTCACGAAGACTTGCACCAGGGGACCGTGGCACGTTTCATCAATTCCCTGGGCGACGTCCGGAGCTAGCCCTGCCGAAGCAGGTCCTCCTTCATTCCGCACCCAAGGCTGTGTCGTTTCTGCGCCCGGACGGCCACTCTCGCAGCCACCCCTTCTGGGGCTCCCATTCACGGTGAGGGGACTTTCCTCACTGCCGAAGCAGCGTAAGCCACGCTGAAGCGAGGGGGTCGAGTGGCGGCGAGACTGGCGCGGTTCATGACTCCTTCGGGCTCCAAGCCTTCCGTCCCCGCCGCGTGGACCTGCTTGGGCTGGCTGGGTGAGGCTTCGTGAGGGCGTGCTGAACCTGACGTAAGGGGTGGTCACGCATTATCGGCAAATGCCGCCGTTTGCGCCACAACTCTCAATTCAATCTACCAATACGACAGGTGCATGAGTTCACGCGAGGGGCAAATTGGCCTCGTCATTGTTGGAAGTGTCTTCCTAGGAATTTGGCTGTATGGCATGTTGTTCAGCTTTAACCCAAGCAACGCGGAACCCCAAGACGTGGGTCGCTGGGGAGGCTGGGGCTTGCTCGGCATGGTCATCGCTGCCGCCGGGTACGGAACCCGAGCCCTCGAAGGGCTCACTCAGATTATTTCGATCGTTGTTTTGGTCATGGTGACGACCCTCGCGGTCATGGGCGCTTTGCTCAACGCCAACGAATACATCCTCGCGACCCTGTGCACCGCAATCGGGCTGAGCATGGTGCTCGCGGCGCTCCCAGCCCCCAAAATTGGCGCTGTCGCTGAGTGGCCGACCCAAGAGGCCGCCGAGCATCAAAAGTAGGCATCGTGCCAGGGCAAGACCTCAAGGGTCTGAGACCCGCAAGCCTCAGCGCAGCCCGGCGTCTCCAGTGTCCACGGGCCTGCCGCCGGAAACACAACGGTCGCTTCCCAGGTTCCCAAATCAATGGTTTCGACCCAGTCGGGCGCCACGGGTTGATGGCCAGCCAGCGTCCATTGCGTACCTCGGGGGTCAAAGGATTCGCCAGTATCTTGGACATCATGCGCCAAGACGCGGGCCGGGTGGCCGGAGACAACCCACATTGGGGCGTCAAGGAATCCATCTCCAAGCGTCCAAGGGAATGGCTCGCTAACAGCGCGCACCGCGTTCATGGCATCCAAATCGGAGGGTGGAGGCAGGAGGTTTGCTTGTTCAACCACCACATCCATGAGCGGCCTGTCGGCGCCAGGGAGGGTTGTGACTGCCGCAATAGAGCGCACCACATCCAATCCCTCGAAGGTCTGGGCAAACAAGGTGTATGTGCCAAAAACATCGCCGGTGGCGCCGGAGGGCTTGGTCAAGTGTGGCTGAGGCGTTTCTGCAATGAACCATTGGGAATCGCCAGAGTCCTCGTCCGTGTCCCGTGCCATGCCGACGCTGCCAGCCGCGTAGTGGAGGCGTTCGTCATATTCGAGGGGCACCGTGGAGCCGCTGCCAAATTGGCCGGTGCCGCTAGGGTCGCCGCCTTGAATTACAAAATCGTCCGCCACTCGATGAATGATGGTATCGTCGTAGAAGCCCGACTCTGCAAGCCGCGCTACTTGCCCTGCGTTTTGAGGCGCCCACGCATCGTACAGAAGCATGCGAATCGTGCCGTAATTGGTGTCAAATCGCAACTCGGGCATGCTCTGAACCGTCTGCAAATGATTCAACAAATCTGGGTTCGGCTCGGCCAAAGCCGCAGGTGGTTCATCGCCACTGGAATCGGTCAAACACTCAGACAATCCAAGGAGGCTTAGCAGCAACAGCCCAGAAACGAATCGTGCGCGCACAAGCCCGCTTAGGGCCGCCCTACTTCATGGCTCCGCTTGACGCGCCAACGGTGGCGAAGGATGGCGCACTGCACTGCTCTTGCCAATCGCTCCGGGCCGTCTTCGTTCTTGAACAAACAGTCCTCTGCCCCATGCTGTGCGGATTCCACGGCGATGGCATCGTGCTCATATTCCCCCGTCAACACTACAATGGGCAAGTGGGGCGCTGCGGCCGTGAGTCGATCCAGTCCTTCCATTTCACTCGCCGAATCGGGCAAACCCAAATCCAGCACAATGGCGTCCAAGTCGGCCATCTGGACCAACAGGAGCGCGTGCTGAAGGTTTAGGGCCTCCACCACTTGAAATTCGGGCTCTCGGTGCTCTGTCAAGCTGCGACACCAGAGGTAACGCTCCTCTGAATCATCCTCAACAAATAGCACGCGCAAGCGTGGTTGCTCCTCCGCCACTGGACTCAAGCACTTTGATTGGTCGCCTCACTGGATAGGTTTTGCCCAGCGTGCAACCGGACAAACAGGGTGCCGGGGCCGGGCATGTGGGGTTACGGCCTTATGGTGGCGCGGCTCGGCCCCCAATGGTGCGCGAGGCTCTCGAGAACTTCTACCGCAATCACCGAGTGGTGCGGCCCCCGACTCAACAACCCGATCCCACGGTTCCAGTGGATTTGGTCTGTTTCGACATGGACGGCGTCCTCATCGATGTTGGCAGCAGTTGGGTGATGGTACACCGGCACTACAATGTCACCAATGAAGCAGGCCTCGAAGCCTACCTCAACGGCGAATTTGACGACGAGGAATTCATTCGTCGAGACGCCGCCCTATGGCTGAAGGAACAACCGCGCATCAACCGCAAACACTTCGAGGAAATCTTCCAGGAACCCCCCTTCATGGGTGGCGTCCAGAAGACCATTGAAACCCTTGTGAGCGAAGGCATCGAATGTGCCATCGTCAGCGGCGGTGTCGATGTGATGGCTGAAAACGTCGCCGCGCGCCTCGGAATTCACCACGTCTGTGCAAATGGATTTGTCTACGGGGATGACGGCCACATCACGGGCGAAGGCGTCGTTCGCACGCCACTAAATGACAAGGCCAAGCCTGTTCTGGAATTTGCCCGCGAACTGGATGTGCCCCTGGAGCGAATCTTGAGCATTGGCAACTCCATGCCGGATGTGAGCATGTTCGAAGTGACGGGACGCAGCATCGCCTTCCACCCTGAGGACGATTATACGCGTCAACACGCCACGTGGACGATTGAAGACGGACCGCTGGACCAAATGCTTCCGTACGTGCTCAATCCTGGCAAGCACCAGCCCTACGTGGACTGAATGTTTTAGATCCGAACTTTTGTCGCTGCTTCCAAGCTAGCGACATGTTCGAGGTCATCGGCCAGGTCACCCAAGTGCATCACATGGGTCTCCATTTCCCGCAGCACTTCCTGCTGATCGAGGCTCAGGGAATCTGACAATTCACGCTGCAAGCGGCGAATGTCCTCCGATAAGACTGCCAAGGGGTCTCGGAGGTTTCTGGCTGCCGCCTGGTAGAATTTGCTCTTTTCAGACTCCAATTGCGAACGAAGGCGCCGTTCCATGTCCTCGCTCCAAGCTCCGAGCCGCTCCTGCTCGCCTCGAGCCCGAGCCACGGACATGCGAATCTCTTGGCACACATCGTCCGCAGTAATGCCGGCCTTGGTGAGCAGATCTTGCGCACCGGCTCGAACGGCGGCGATGCCTTGCCCTTCGTCCTCCATGCCAGTCAGAATGATGATGGGCGTGCTCGGCGCCAAGGATTGGATTACCTCGACAGTTTCTAATCCACTGCTATCGCCTAGATTCAAATCCAATAGAATTGCATCCAAGCGATTGCCGCCGTGGAGTCGTTGGCGGGTTTCATGCAAATTGGATGCCGTTTCAGGAATGAATCCGCCATCCGCGTCCAGCCAAGACGTCAACAAGTGCTGAAACACTGCATCATCTTCGACAACCAGGACTCGTAGGGGTTCAAGCTTGGGCATGACTCACCGCTTTCTTTCGCTCTGACTTTATGGAAATAGATTGTGGGTGTACATTGCAGCCTGGGGGCAGTGGCGCCGCTATTTCTTCTGTACCCATAAACCCCTGTTCATTGGGGGCCAAACCTCTAGACGTAATTTCATGGCCGATGCCCCGCGGGCTGCTCATCCCCTCTAACCCTGACACGATAGGTTTGAGCCGATTCGCCCATTTTTAGTATTTGCCAAAGTTTTGGGTGGTGGGGATTCTAAGCGCCCGCCAAAAGTGCGCCTTCAACTCGCGCGTGGGTGACCAATCCGGCGCGATTGAAGCTCAACACGGCACTCCCCTCGCCGCCGCCCCCGCCGATGCGCCCGATGTCCCAATTGATCATGACTACATTTCGAACCACGCGCACATGATCCACCGAACAATGCGCCAGGGGAAACACCGAGAATTCTGAGAGGGTCTGCGCGAGGTCACGTTCCAATCCAATACTGGGCAGGGACAACCGCGCATCGGGTGTAATCCAAGCATCCATGTCAAAACCGGCAGGGTCCACCACTGCCTTGGCAAGCAAAGACACCCGATCGCGCAGGTCCATATCCCGGGGAGTCGGAGGATGTGGTTTAAGCGGCGCCGCTTGGTCGCCCCCATATGAAGCTCTCCTGCGTTTCGCCCAAGCAGGCCAAGGCACAGTTTGCCGTGGTCGGTGTGGCCTCCAAGGACGACACCCGCACTGCTCCCAGTCTGGCTACCTTTGGCCTAGAGGATGACAAGCACATTCAATGGGTCATGAGCAACGAAACCACGGGCCTCGGGCTCAAGCAAGTGGTCGCCATGCCAACCCAAGGCGAATTTGGAATCTGCCTCGTTGGCCTCGGCGACCCAGAAAAACTGAACCAGGAGAAATTGGCCGCTGCATTCTCTGGTGCCCTCAAACACCTCAAGGGTCTTGGTGTCTCTACGGTTTCCACTTCCCTCGTCACTGACGCCTGCACCGACGCGGGTCTTGACGAATCTGCTGTGGTCCAAGCACTCGTTCACGGTGCCGTTGTTGGCGACTTGAGCTTTGACCAATGGAAAGGCAAGCCCGAAAAGGACGACGCCAAGAAGGGCAAGAAGGACAAGGCAAAGCCCGGCATTGAATCAGTGCAATTCGTTCACGCCAAGCCAGCCGCCATCCGAAAATCTGTGGCCGCCGCTGAAGTGATTCAAGAAGCCGTCAACGACGCTCGGCTCCTTGCCAACACTCCCGCAAACATCGCCACGCCCAAGTGGATGGCTGACCAAGCCCGCGCTCGCGGCAAGGAATTCGGCTTCAAGGTCTCCGTCAAGGGACGCGCCGCCCTTCGCAAGGAAAAATTCGGGGCACTCACCGGCGTTGCCCAAGGCAGCGACAACGAAGAACAACTCGTCGTGATGGAATACACGCCCGAAAAGACCACCAAGGCCACCAAGACCATTGTCGTGGTTGGCAAGGGCGTCACCTTCGATTCCGGTGGCATCAGCATCAAGCCTGGCAACGGCATGTGGGACATGAAGTACGACAAGTGCGGCGCCTGCAACACCATTGCGCTCATGGGCACCCTCAAGCGCCTCGGCGTCAAGCACCGCGTCATCGGCATCACGCCCTGTGTCGAAAACATGCCCAGCGGCGCCGCCCAGCGCCCCGGCGACATCGTCACCAGCAAGGACGGCACCACCATCGAAGTGCTCAACACCGACGCAGAAGGCCGCCTCATTTTGGCCGACTCCATCACCTATGGCCTCACCTTCAAACCCGATTGGATGTGCGACATGGCAACCCTCACCGGTGCTTGCGACTTCGCCGTGGGTCCAACCTACGTGGCGGTTATGAGCAAGGACGACGACTTGGCCAACCAATTCATCGCCGCCAGCAACAGCTCCGGCGACAAGGCCTGGCGCCTTCCCCAAGGTGAAGAATACGATGAAGCCAACAAGGGCACCTACGCGGACTTGCAAAACATCAGCCTCACCAACAAGGCTGGCACTTCCATTGGTGGCAGCTTCGTGAGCCACTTTGCCAAGGACACGCCCTTTGTCCACCTGGACATCGCCAGCAAGGCCTGGACTGGTGGCAACGGCGTGTTCGGGAAGGGACCAACTGGCGCCGGTACCCGCATTGTGATTCAGGCGATCCTCGACAGTTAATCCTGGCTGGGTGGCGCCGACGGAGTCGGTGCC